>NZ_JBQCZW010000052.1:0-10256 GCF_052089425.1 Ancrocorticia sp.
ACCGAAGTGCCCACGATGTCATGAGACCAACTGTCCACGATCATATGAGACAGAAGCATCCACGATGTCCCGAGACTTCACAGTAAATAGTCAAGTCACTGGTGGCGCATAACGGAGAAGCGTAGGGACTCAATAAATCGCTCGGTTTCATTGTCCAGTGCGCGACTTAGCGTCAACTGGCGGCCATCTTCAACTCCTTGCCGGATTCCGCTCAACACTTTTGGCTCAACCTGAGCAAGATGCTCGGCAACCTGCCGCGCATCTCGATTGAGCTCGCCTTCAGAACTCACCGAACCAACAAAGCCGACCTCCAGCGCCTCGTGGGCGCTGATCTTACGCGGGCGCAGCAACCAGTCTTCGGCTCGCCCAGGACCGATCAACCGCGACAGTATCCAGGAGACTCCAAAATCGGTGCCGATGCCTAAATTGACGTATGCGGTATTGAAACTGCTGCGATCCGACGCCAATCGAATGTGGCAGGCACCGGCCCAGCCCAATGCCGCGCCAACGCAGGGACCGTTTAGGGCAGCAATAACCGGCTTTGGAAAACTCATAAGTTGCTCTATCACCCCCACGTTGCGCCGCAACCGACGGCAGACGACCGAACGCCCCTCATCGGTGCCGACTTCCACCCGCATGGCCTCAACCATGTCGAGCCGACCCCCCGACGAGAAAATACCACCGTCATTACGCAGGATCACCGCCGCGACATCATCGTTCGCCGCCAGCGCCTTCAGCTGTCCAGCAAACTCTGCTGTGGTCTGGTCGTCCAATGCGTTGCTTTCCTCCGGAGACGCAAGGCTCACAACTGCGACGTATCCGACTTCTACCTTCAACTGTGTCACTGGTCCACCTCCGCAGCTTCCTTGCGCAGGTCGCGTACCCGGATTTTGCCGTTAAAATTCTTGGGCAGCTCGTCGCGGAACACAATCCGGCCTGGGATTTTGTAGGCGGCCAGTTGTTCGCGGCACAATGCCTTCAGTTCGTCCCGGAAAGCCTCTGATGTTGTGGTCGATGCGGAAATAAAAGCGACAACAGTTTCGCCGCGATACTCGTCAGGGGCACCAACAACGGCCACCTCTTGTACACCTGGGTGGGAGTACAGAACATCTTCAACTTCCCGCGGCCAGATCTTGAAGCCGGAGGCGACAATCAAGTTCTTCGTTCTGTCCACGATATAGAGCCAACCATCTTCATCGACAAATCCGACGTCGCCAGTTTTCACCCAACCATCTAGAAATTGCGCTGTTGTCTCATGTTCCCGGTCCCAGAAGCCGTCGACGACATTCGGCCCTGATGCCAGGATCTCGCCACGCTCGCGCGTACCAAGATCAGTGCCGTCATTCCCGATGATTCGCACTTCTCCGTCAAAGACTGGCACACCGACCGAAATAATGCCGCTCTCCTCGTCGATGCGAATTTCCCCGGGCGGGGTTGACACGTGCGCTCCAGTAGTTTCCGTCAAACCGTAGCCAGGACCCACCTCCAGGCCAAAAACATCCTTAAAACGCCGAGCGAAATCAGTGGGCACCGCAGATCCACCACACCCTACAAACTGCAGCGAGGAAACGTTGCGAGGTTTCTTCAGCATTTCCTGGATCAGTGCGGTGTAAGCTGTGGCTGTTCCCGTCGTCCAGGTTGCTTCTGTTTTCTCCAACTGATCAAGATGCACCCTGGGATGGAATCTGTAGGCCAAGACGATTTGGCTTCCTTCCATCAGCCACGAGGCAAGGTGCATGGCAAGTCCAGTAATATGCACCAGCGGCGCAGTAGCCAGCACGACGTGGTCCGGACCTCTGACTCCATTGAATGCCGGATACCCGGCACCCACATAGGCAAGATTCCCATGTGTCGTACGCGCACCTTTCGGGGGCCCTGTAGTGCCAGAAGTGTAAGTCAGCAATGCCACGTCGGAGTCGTCCACAGTTGCAGGCTCGCTTAGTGTCGCCTCCCGGGATTTGTTTCCAACAATGTCGGCTAGGCGAGTCACCGGCAGCGCATTGGGCGTCTCACCGGCTGAGTCCGCACCACAAAACTCCTCGGGGACCCCCGCAGCGAACTCTTCAACTTCTGTTAGTACTACGTGCTCTAGGTTGGTTTCAGGAACTGTAGTAGCCCCCTGTCCGGCCCAGATACTGGGGGTAGTGACCCATACTTTCGCGCCGGAATCCGAGGCGATCCGATGGATTTCTCTGGCGCGGTACATTGGGTTGACTGGAACCACGGTGGCCCCCAACCGCCACGTTCCGATCGCTGCGAAAGCGAACTGTGGAACGTTCTGCAATTGAATCAAGACACGGTCACCATGTTTGACGCCGCGTTGTGTCAGCCATGCGCTTATAGCCGAAGCGTGGTCGCCGACCTCTCGAAAAGTGTAATCGGTTTCAAAAACAGTCAGCGCCACTTTGTCGGAAGATCGACTGATATGCGCTTCCAAGCCATCTAACACTGTGGAGAACCTTGGTTGGAATACACCTTGGTGCTCGCCTTGTCGTTTACCCATCATCGTTCGCCTCCAGTTTGCGATCGTTGCACAGATCACAATACTAGAAAAGTTGCTAGACGCCTAGTAGATTTGCGTGGCAGGAGACTTTCACACGCACCCGGCCCAAAACCCCAGTGAACGGAGCATACGATGCACAAAAGCACTTCGACGGAGGCGCCGACAACGGCGATCAATGTTGAAGAATATGCCGCGTGGTGCCGCAAGAACCACCCCGACGCCGCCCCTATCGGGCCCATCGAGGCGCTCACTGGAGGTCAGTCAAACATCACGCTGACCTATCCCTCAGTAACTGGAAACCTAGTCCTCCGTCGCCCTCCTACCGGTCACATCATGGAGACCGCACACGACATGGCCCGAGAATTTCAGGTCTTGCGAGGACTACAACACACGTCCGTGCCCACGCCTGAGCCCATCTTGTGCGTACCACAGGTGGACTACAATTCAGGGCTAGACGCCCCGTTCCTCGTGATGAGCAAAGCCGAGGGCTTCGCACTAACAAACGCAAAAGCGTCCTCAGGTCTGTCGTGGTATGACCGGCACGCTCTCAGCCGCGAGCTGACCATCCGGCTGGCAGATCTGCACTCAGTAGACATCACAACCGAACCACTGAGCTCTCTAGGCCGCCCCGAGGGATTCCGTGACAGACAAGTGCGGCGCTGGACTAAACAGCTCAACGCGTCCCGCAGCCGACCTGTCGAAATGACCGACCGGTTGGCGCGTGACCTCGCTGCTACGAGACTCTCCTCGAAGGGCGCCTCATCGTTGGTGCACGGCGATTACAAGTTCAATAACACCATGGTCACCGCCACCGACGACGTTAACCCCCCCCATATTACCGCGATTCTGGACTGGGAGATGGCCACACTGGGGGATCCGCTCACCGATATTGCAACATTGGCGATTTACTGGGCCATGCCACAGATCAGCGAAGAAACTCGGCGAAACTTTGAGACGCCGGTGGACACTAATAATGGATATCCGCAGACCGAAAAGCTCTTCGACTGGTACTTCGCTCGTCTTGACGAGAACGGCGTCTCGGTTCCGCGTCAGGACCTTAATTGGTATCTAGCCCTTGCTGCCTTCAAGATTTCCGTCATCGTAGAGAGCCTTTACTACCGATACACCCTCGGGAAAGCATCCTCCGACGAAGCAGCCAATGCTGGAACTATGACCGAATCGGTCGCTGCTACCGGCCTCGCCTACCTTGAGACGTGAAGAAGCCCTACTGTTGACGCTATGAAAGAAGACTAGGAGCCATAGATGAGTATGAGCACTGCACCCTCAACGCTGCTGGCTAAGGCAAGGGGATTCGTCCACGAGGATGTCATCCCAACAGAACCCCATTACCGAGAACAGCTAGATCGGCACCCTTCCGATAGTGAGCCAGACTATTGGCGCCGGCCTCCAGCGGTGTTCGACCTGATGCAACGAGCAGAAGAGCTTGGTCTGAGTAGACTGTTTCTGAAAGAACCATGGGGGCAGGGCCTCTCTAACGCCGAGTACGCGCCGATCGCAGAGGCCACCGGTTGGAGCCCACACTTAGCACCGGCGGCCATGAACTGCGCCGCCCCAGATTCAGGGAATATGGACTTGCTCGCCGAATTTGGCACCGAAGAACAACAGCAGCGGTGGCTCAAACCCCTCGTCGAGGGAACCATTCGATCGGCATTCTGCATGACCGAACCGAACATCGCCTCCTCGGATGCCCGGAATGTTGAGACAAGCATCACTTCAAATGGCGAGACAATGAAAATCACTGGCCGTAAATGGTTCATCAGCGGGGGGCTCAACCCGGAGACGGAATTATTGATTGTGATGGGAAGATCCGACCCCAACGCTGACCCACATCGGCAACAGAGCATGCTAATAGTACCTCGTGACACGCCGGGGGTGACTGTAAACCGACCAATGAATGTGCTCGGTTTTGACGACCGGGAACATGGAGGCCACGCGGAAATCATCTTCGAGGACGTCGAGGTGCCTAACGAGAACGTGATCCACGGGTTGGGTGAAGGGTTCACCATCGCCCAGGCCCGCCTCGGGCCCGGACGGGTCCATCACTGTATGCGCCTGATAGGGATGGGCGAGCGCGCACTGCAGCTGGCTTTAGAACGGGCGTGGGACCGCGCTGCGTTCGGATCGACCTTGGCAGAGAAAGACACGGTGCGCCACATGGTCGCCAGCGCGCGCATCGCGCTGGACCAGTCACGCCTGCTGGTCTTGGATACTGCCACAACTATGGACAGCTTCGGTAATCGGGCTGCCCACCAGCGGATACAAGCAATCAAGATCGCCGTGCCCTGTGCCGTACAGAAGATCCTGGATGACGTGATCCAGCTCTTCGGTGCAGCGGGACTCAGCCAGGACACCCCGCTGGCTGCGCTGTTTGCCGCCGCACGCGGCCTGCGCCTCGCAGACGGTCCCGATGAGACCCACCTAACATCACTGGGCCGGTCTCTGCTAAACCGCTATAGGCCCGAGTGAGAATCAGCTACGGACGCCACCCTCGAAGAGCGGCCCCACCGTCAATCGCTTGCTTCACCTAGGCCTGTCCTAATGGCACCAAGTCAAGGGAATTGTGTGAGCTGGACGTACTTATCCGGCAGCGACCAGTGTTGCTCCGCCGTCGATGAGAATGCGCTGACCGGTAATCCAGGCCGCGTCGTCAGAGAGTAAGAAAATCACCGGCCCAGAAACATCTTGCGGTTCACCGAGGCGTGCCAGTGGATACTTAGCTGACAATTCCGCTTCCCGTCCTTCATAAATTGCCCGGGCAAAATCAGTCTTGACCGCCGCCGGGGCGACCGCGTTTACCCGTACTTCCGGTGCGAGTTCGGCAGCTAATTGCTGAGTGAGCCCGACAACGGCGGCCTTCGACACCCCATACATGCCGATACCGTGGCTAGCAGTCACTCCAGCAAGCGACGAGATGTTCACGATTGATCCTCTTGTCTGTCGAAGGCCGGCCCGCACTGCCATCCGCGTCATCTCAAAGACCCCGAGAACGTTTGTGTTCAGAATTTTTCGTGACGCGCTGTTTTCCAGATCCATCATGTTGCCGTAAACAGGGTTCACACCCACGTTGTTCACGAGGTGATCCAGCGGGCCGAGGCGAGATAAGGTGGCTCTGACCTCCTCACGGTGACCTTCATCATCGATGCTGCCCACCACGGGCACCGCTTGTGTCCCCACTGCTTTAGCGGCCTCTTTCAACGTGTCTTCGCTCCGGGCAGTCATTACCACGGTGGCGCCTTCCTTCACCAGGCGCTGTGAGATCGCAAATCCTATGCCCTTACTGGCGCCGGTGACCAAAGCGAGTCGCCCCGAAAATCGCCCATTGCCCGTGTCGAGGCCGATGGCTTGTGAAGCCATGCGGTGTCTGCCTTCGTTGCCGGATTTATCCATCGCACTGCCTCCTTAAACGAACGCCGAGTGCCCAGTTATGTCCCGACCAACAATCAGGGTATTCATCTGTAACGTCCCTTCAAAGGAGTACTGTGCCTCCAGATCATTGAAGTACCGGATGATGTTGTAATCAAGATCGATCCCGTTGCCTCCGAAAATCTCTCGACACCAGGCCACAACTTGACGAGCGCTGGCTGTCACGTGGGCCTTAGCCAGAGCAGATTTCTGCTCGTGGTGACCGATTCGGTCAGCGCTTCGGGAGACCTGGACGCACATGCCGAGGCAGGCGTTGATTTCGCGAAGGGATTTCACCAAAAGGTTCTGAATCAGCTGGAAACTGGCGATTGGGCGCCCAAACTGCTCACGTTTCTTTGCATAGTCCAGTGCGGCCTCGTAAGCACCAACAGCTGTCCCCAGAGCACCCCAGGCAACATCGATCCGTGTGCGAGTTAGCACCTTTGCGATATCCGCGAATCCGTTGGAACCGGGTAAGTGCGCTTTCGCGGGTAGTTCCATATCCGTCATGACGATATCTGCGTTCTGTACGTCGCGTTGACTGTATTTGTTTTCTATCTTTGTGGCCGCATAGCCCGGAGTGTCCGTTGGTACGATGAAGGCTTTGACCTTTCCGTCGGAGTCATCGCGTGCGTTGATGACCACGACGTCGCCCCAGGTGGCGTTTCCGATCCAGCGCTTCTCGCCGTTGATCACCCATCCGGAATCCGTGCGCTGGGCGACGGTTAGCAAGCCACGGGCCGCGTCGGAACCAGACTGCGGCTCTGTAAGTCCGAAGGCACCGACCTTTTCGGCACGCGCCAGTGGGCCAAGCCATTGCCTTTTCTGCTCTTCGGAACCCAGCATCTGTATCGCCCCCATGCACAGCCCTGAGCTGACCCCTACGAGTGTGGTGATCCCCGCACTAACCCTGCCCAGCTCTAGTACAGAGAATCCGCGGTAGACCGCAGAGTTTTCGAATCGGGCCGTCTCCGGGTACGGATCTCCCATAATCCCGAGCCGTCCGATCTCGGGCACGACGTGGTGGGGAAACTCGGCTCGGTCCCAGTAGTCGTTTGCTATCGGTCGTACGTGCGTCTCCATGACGTCACGAATCGCCATCAGCGACGACTTCTCCTCTTCGGTCAGCCCTTCCGCGTACCCGAGGTAGTCGGCCCCCAACGGCTGAAACTCAACAGGATTGTGTTGTGTCGTCATCTGCTTCTCCAAACTTAGTTACCTACAGCCGTTCAATAACCACAGCCATGCCCTGACCGCCACCTACACAAAGCGTGGCGAGACCAAACCGGCCAGCCACTGCGTCAAGATCGTTAATCAAAGTACCGAGCATCCGCACGCCGGTTGCTCCGAAGGGGTGCCCGAGCGCGATGGCGCCACCGTGAGGGTTCACGATCTCTTCCTTCAGACCCAACTCAAGGATCGTGGGGACCACCTGGGCGGCAAATGCCTCGTTAAGCTCCACCGCATCCAGATCTTCTGCTGTGAGGCCTGCCCGCTTCATGGCCCTGCGGGAGGCTTTGATAGGCCCCAACCCCATAAGTTCTGGCGTCAATGCCGTTACGGCGCTGGCTACAATCCGCGCGCGCGGCTGGATTCCCAGCTCATCGACTTTGCGTCCGGACATCACCAGCGCACCGGCCGCGCCGTCGTTGAGCGGACAAGCGTTTCCCGCCGTCACGGTGCCATCCTCTACGAAAGCGGGGGGCAATTCCGCCAGATTCTCCGCCGTGGTATTAGGACGCAGGCCGTCGTCTTCCTTGACAACCTGACCATCGGGGGTCGTGATCGGAGTGATTTCTTTGGCCATGAATCCATCCGCCTGCGCCACCGCTGCGCGTTGTTGCGACTGCGCAGCATAACGGTCCTGCTCTTCACGAGTAGTGTTGGTCTTTTGCGCCACCAGCTCTGCTGTCAGGCCCATGGGAAGATGATAATTTGGCATGTGACCGTCTTCGCGGGGGTCGCTCCAAGACCGTGATTTCACCTTATCCATCGCCCTTTCGGCGGCCTCCCGGTACAGAGGATGATTCGTCACGGTGGACGGCACCTGATAACGCGACACACACTCGACCCCACCGATCAGGTAGGTGTCACCCTCCCCCGCACGGATGCCGTGGAACGCATTGCGGGTGGCTTGAATCGACGAGGCGCAAAAGCGATTAACTGTCGTGCCGGGCACATCGTCACGACCCATCAGGACCGCCACACTGCGGGCGATGTTGGCACCATGCTCATCGTGTGGCTCTGCGCATCCGACAATGAGATCTTCAATTTCGTGGGCCGCGTCAGTGGGCACTGTGGCGAGCACGTTCGATAGCACTTGATGTAACAAATCGTCCGGGCGTACTGAGGTTAAACTGCCTTTCCGAGCGCGGCTGATTGGTGAGCGAAGTGTCGTGACGATCAGTGCGTCGTTCGATTCGAATGCCACGGAGGTCCCCTTCATGGTGCCAACATACTCAAGCAGGTTGCTTGACTTCTAGCATAATAAGGTGCGACCCTTATTTCAGTCAACAACGAGGCATGCCGAAAGGGCCTGAATGTCTACTCACTTTCGTGAAGCAGGAGCACAACAACTTCCGTTTTCGGGAACGTTAGGGATCGTCGGAGCGGGACTGATGGGTTCCGGAATCGCACAGGTGGCCGCGGCGAACGGATTCGACGTTGCCCTCTTCGATGTTGACGATGGGGCAGCCGAAAAGGGGCATTCCAGCATTCGAAACCGTTTGGTTGCCCGTGTCGAGCGCGGAAAGCTTACTCAGGACGAAGCGGATAGGGCGTTGGAGCGCGTGAGTATCGCACACTCCATTGAGGAGGTCGGCCAAGCCGCTTCTGTGATTGAGGCGGTTGTCGAGAAGCTGGAAGTCAAACAGGGAATATTTCGCCAACTCGCCGAGGTCGCCGATGAAGACAGCCTGCTCGCCACCAACACCAGCGCCTTGCCGGTAACTGATATCGCGGCTACATCTTTACGCCCCACCCAGATCATCGGCATGCACTTCTTCTCCCCCGTGCCGGCTATGGCACTGTGCGAAATCGTTCGCGGCTATCGGACGACCGATAGTACTTTGGCCAAGGCGCAGAATCTGGCGAATGCACTGGGAAAGGAAACCATCACCGTGACCCGCGACGACGCAGGGTTTGTGACCTCTCGTATCATGGCCATCCTGGTTCGGGAAAGCGCACTCATCGTTGAGTCTGGACTCGCCACCGCCGAAGACGTCGACCGTGCTTGCCGCTTGGGGTTTGGGCATTCAATGGGGCCCCTAGAGACGGCAGACCTCACCGGTGTCGACGTAGCTTACAACGCTGGTGAAAGTGTTTATCAGACAACTAAAGACCCTTCCTATCGCTCGCCTCAACTGCTGCGACGTATGGTCTCAGCGGGTGCACTCGGTCGAAAGACTGACGAGGGCTTCTACACATACCAGGACGGAGAGGAAAATGACTGAAGAAACGACCAACGACGATGTCCTGATCGAACAGGCTGAGGGGATCATTTTGATCACCTTGAACCGCCCGCGTGCTCGGAATGCCATCAACCGTGCAATGTCTGATGCGATCGCTGAGACAATGCAACGAGCCGACACTGACCCTGCCGTTCGGGCCATGGTGATCACCTCGTCAACATCGACCAGCTTTTGCGCCGGAGCCGATCTCAAAGAGACCGCTCAGGGAGTGGACCTCTACGCTTCGACCGGTCCGCTAGCATCCTGGGGACTCGCAGGCAGTACGGCACGCACTCCATCAGTACCGGTGATTGCGGCAGTTGAGGGTCAGGCCCTGGGGGGTGGTTTCGAAATCGTTTTGGCCGCAGACATTGTGGTCGCATCCTCTGAAGCGTCCTTCGGGCTGCCCGAAGTTCGAGTCGGGCTGATGCCCGGAGCGGGGGGTGCGGTACGGCTCCCCCGCCAGTTGCCTCGAAAAGTGGCCATGGACATGATGCTTACTCGCGAGACCCTGAGTGCTGGTCGAGCCTACAGCCTCGGGCTTGTCAGTCGTCTCACTGACCCAGGCTCCGCCCACCGTGAAGCATACTCAGTCGCTGAAGCGATTGCCAACGGAGCGCCGCTGGCGGTTCGCGCCACGAAGGAAGTCGCTTTGGAACTAAACGAGGGAGTTGAAAGCGATGAAACGACTCGGTGGCAACGGAACGAGAAGGTCTTTGGACGCATTATGGCGAGCAACGATGCGCGCGAAGGCACCGAGGCGTTTTCCGAGAAGCGTGAGCCCGTATGGGCCGGCCTGTGACTGAGAAGGACCCGTCCGCACGGACCGGAGTTCCGCAGCTGATGGACATACGAATCCGGCCCCTTGGGCATGGTGGCGG
>NZ_JBQCZW010000053.1:0-9911 GCF_052089425.1 Ancrocorticia sp.
GACCGACAAGCCCAATCAACACCCGTCAAAAGGACCTGTCAACAAGGTAACGGGCCGCCAATTTTCTTAGGGATTTCATGATAGATCCTTATCATTCAGGAGAAGGTGCTCCTATGCACCTTCTCAACAAACCTAGAAATCGAATAGGAATGACCGCCCGGTATCGAGCGGAGATATATGCTCACGAGAGCGTTGAAGTACATACATTTGCCGGATCACAGGGATGAGCGATCCATTGCTAGCAATATATCCAAACTAGTGAGTCCTTGCTTGGATAGATTCAATATAACCCTAGGGAATAGGAAGAGTAATCATTCTTTTCGTAAAGTGAGCTATATCACTTGCGGAAGGAACGTCTACCTAGCCTGCGGCTTAATGAATGGGAAGGTTATCGTTTCCCGAATCCCCAGTCCGGTCATGGCCGTGAGTAGGCGGTCAATCCCCATACCCATACCACCACTTGGCGGGAATCCCTGCTCCATGGCTTCAAGGAAATCCTCGTCCAACTGCATGGCCTCCGGGTCCCCCTTGGCAGCCTCAAGTGACTGGGCTACGAAGCGTTCACGCTGAATCACAGGATCGGCCAGCTCGGAATAGGCGGTTCCCAGTTCCATACCGCGCACGTACAGGTCCCATTTTTCGGTCAGTCCCGGCTTGCTACGGTGAGGCCGCGTGAGTGGAGAAGTGTCCTCCGGGAAGTCCCGCACGAAGGTAGGCGCCCATAGCTTGGAACCGACAAGTTCTTCGAAGATCTCTTCGGCGATTTTTCCCGCCACCCAGTAAGGTGCCACGGAAATGCCGTGGGCATCAGCCAACTCTTCGAGCCGCTCCTTGGGTGTTTCCACAGTGACTTCTTCGCCAACTGCCTCAGAGATGGCTGTGTACAGGTCAATATTGGCCCACTCGCCGCCAAAATCGTATTCGGTGCCGTCTGCGAGCGTCACCGTGGTGGTTCCCAACGTATCCATACATGCATTCTGAATAAGGGATTTGGTCAGCTCGGCCATCGTGTCATAGGTGCCATATGCT
This sequence comes from Ancrocorticia sp., assembly GCF_052089425.1. Lineage (NCBI taxonomy): Bacteria > Bacillati > Actinomycetota > Actinomycetes > Actinomycetales > Actinomycetaceae > Ancrocorticia > Ancrocorticia sp. The sequence goes on from NZ_JBQCZW010000053.1 coordinate 1,030, forward strand.
TGGTAGGCCTCGAGCGCCGTAAATTCCGGGGAGTGCGTGGAATCGGCGCCCTCGTTGCGGAAGTTTCGGTTGATCTCAAATACGTGATCAATCCCGCCCACCACGGCGCGCTTGAGGTGCAGCTCGGTGGCGATGCGTAGGTAGAGGTCCTCATCGTACGCGTTGATGTGAGTTTTGAAGGGACGGGCGGCTGCTCCTCCATGCAGGACCTGGAGCATCGGGGTTTCGATCTCCACATATTCGCGCTGGTCGAAGGTGCTGCGCAGGGACTTCATAACGCCCGCTCGCAAGCGCACCATGTCACGGGCCTGTGGCCGCATGATGAGGTCGAGGTGGCGCAGGCGTACCCGAGATTCCTCGGAGAGGGACACATCCTCGCCCTCTGCGTTCGTGTACACCTTGGGGAGCGGGCGCAACGCCTTGGAAGCAATCTGCCATGAGGTGGCGAACACGGAGAGCTCGCCACGCTTGGAAGCACCCACATAGCCTTCCACAAACAGGTGATCGCCAAGATCAACAAGCTGCTTATACGAGGCGAGCGCATCGGCACCCACGTTATTGAGCGACGTGATCACCTGCAAGCGCGTGCCAGCGCCGTCCTGAAGCGTGGCAAAGCAGATCTTTCCACCCGTTCGCGAGAGCACGACGCGCCCGGCAACACCCACGCGATCATCGGTCAGCTCAACGCCGGCCTCAATGCCCTCGTACTTCGCACGAATATCGGCAATGGTTGTGGTGATGGGAAGCTCAACAGGGTACGGAGAAATGCCCTGATCGATCAGGGCCTGCCGCTTGGCCTTCCGGACCTGAATCTGCTCGGACGTTTCATCTTGCACAGGCTTCGTTTGTTCACTCACGCATCACAGCTTATCGGCACAAACGCGCCGCCGCACAGCCACGAAGGGTGATTTTAAGCGCGGTACTCCTCGAAACGAATTCCGGAAGATTCCAGATCTGCCTCGTGGGGAACCTGTCCCGGCTCGCTGGAGACCAAGACTGGCCGATTATTCTCATCCACGAATACCACGTGAGGCTCGTATGTTCGGCACTCGTCTTCTTCGAGCATCGAGTACGAAATGACGATCGCTAGATCGCCTTCGTTCACCAGATGCGCAGCCGCACCGTTGATCGTCATAACGCCTGATCCGGGTTCGCCCGGAATCGCGTACGTGGTGAGGCGGGCTCCGTTCGTTATATCGACGACGTCCACCTGCTGCCCCGGTAAGATATCCGCCTCATCCAGCAAATCTGAGTCAATGGTTACCGAGCCAACGTAATTGAGATCGGCACCTGTAACGGTGATCCGATGGATCTTTCCCGTCATCATGGAACGCATTCTAGGCATGGAAGGTCACCTCCATATTGTCGATGAGCCGCGTGGGGCCAACCCACGCCGCCGTAATGATGAGGCCACGGTCACCGCGCGGCGCGTCCTGAGCCACTAGGTCCTCAAAAGTCTCGGGATCAACAACGGCCAGATAGTCGAGCTTCACCCCAGGCGCCTGATCGAGGTAGCGCGTAGCAACGGTCCGGACCTGTTCGGGACCGGCGCCATGTTGCGCAGCGTCCTTGCCCAGCACGAGTGCCTGATTGAGGGCTAGTGCCTCAATGTATTCGTCCTCGCTGAGGTAAGCGTTTCGGGAGGAGAGCGCCAATCCGGACTCCTCGCGCTTGATCGGAACGGACTGAATCTCAACAGGCATGTTGAGATCCGCCACCATCGTACGGATCAGCGCCAATTGCTGGGCATCCTTCTGCCCAAAGATCGCCACGTCAGGGTGCACTAGGTTCAGCACCTTGTGGACCACTTGAAGCACACCTGCGAAGTGTGTGGGCCGCGTGGCCCCTTCATACACGGCAGCTATTGGACCAGGATCAATGCGCACCAGCGGCTCACGCGGGTACATGTCCGATTCTTCCGGCGCAAACACGAGGTCCACGCCCACGGTATCCAGAAGTTCAATGTCCTTGTCCAACTGCCGTGGATAAGCGTCAAAATCCTCATTCGGGCCGAACTGCAACGGGTTAACGAAGATGGAGACCACCACATGATCCGCCACCTTCTTCGCCGCACGCACCAGCGATAGGTGCCCATCATGCAAGGCACCCATCGTCATCACGAGGGCAACCCGGCCGGACAGCTTATCCAGCCCGTCCTGCAATTCTGCTTTGTTGCGTATCAATTCGCTCACGTGAAAAGACTACCGCGGCGTAGGTTAGCGGCCAAGGCACATTGGCCCGCAGCTGATCAGCTGTCACAAACCCAATAACGCTAACGGAATCACCGCATCAAGCAGTTTTGAATACGCAGTTGTTGTTGAGGATGCCGCGGCATACGAAGCGCAAGGATTCTTCCGGCGACACTATGGTTACCGGACGGCCCAGCAGGCGTAGCCGATCCCGTTAATAGGAACCTGCCGGGAGCAGCGTCTCAAATTTGTGGAAGATTCTGCCATTCGTCCAGCAGCACGGTGCCGCTACGCTACCATTTGCGACCGTTCTACGCTACCATTTGCGGTCCGACAAACCGTCATTGCAGTACCAATAGTCCCCTTGTTGAGGCGGAAATGCAGGGCGGTCAGGTTGGCTCCGCCGTCGTCGGCAAAACCCGCAACGAACGGAACCAACTAATCGAACGTGCGCGAAATCGGCTTAATAACGAGCGAACCCAGCTGCACCTCGAGATCGCTAAGTTCAGCGATACCGGAGACCATTTTTCCTTTTTGTTGTGAAGCGATGAGTTGGCGCAGGGCGAGCTTCACGACAGCTTCGCTCGAACTCTCACCGGTCAATTCCTTGGCCCGCTCAATCAAGTGGAGGTCAAGGTCTATGCTGGCGTTTGCCATACGTCCTCCTGAATATGTGTAAATTACGAATCGTGTACGTATCGCGTCAGGCCGATGGTCACTCCAAACCCACCTAATCCGACCGCACCGCAATGGCCGGCTGAATGGTGGCCGCACGCATGGCGGGATAGGCGGACGCGGCAAGCCCCACCACCATCCCCAGCACGGGCCCCAGCGCAATCCACCCAACGTTCAGGTAGGCGCTCCACGAATTGATGGCGGCAACAACGGTGATAACGATGGAGGCCAGCGCGGCCCCGGCCAGCCCGCCAAGCGCCCCGATCAGCCCGCCTTCGAACAGGAACACTCCGGCCACGGAGGATCGCGACGAACCGAGCGCCCTGCGCACCCCAATCTCCGTGGTCCGCGCCGTCACGGACACGATCATCGAATTGGTGATAAGCAAAACGGTGAGCACGATGAGGAACGCACCCACCCACGTGGCCTGAGTGGTGAGCTGATCGGACACGTTCTCACGGATGGCATTGGGAGAGATCACCTGCGAAACAGCCAGCTTCTCGGGCTGGGACGGAAGGATCGCCAGCCGCGCAACGCCAGAAACTTGGCTGCCTGCCCCCAGCTTGGTCCGGATCAGCACCTGACTCTCGCTATCCCCGTTGGCAATGGCCACCGAGTTCGTATAGGGAATCACCACCGCATCCGTGAACGAATGCTCGCCGGGAAGGAAGCCAATAATCGAATAGGAAACGCCGTTCACCACGATGGACAAGTTCCGCGTATCGTCCGTGACCGGAATCCCCAGCTTCTCCGCGGCCAGCTCCCCAAGGTACGCCACGTTCTGCTCACCGTCTAGCATCCACTGCATATCGCCGGTGTGGCGGATCTGCGCGGCGTCAAGGTATCCGCTCGTAGCCCCCTTGAGGCCCACGTTCACCATGGCGGCATCGATTGCCGGACGATCCACCTCGGACAGGCCCAGCAGATCCAGATCCAAGCGGAACCCGGAGGATTCCACCGTGGCGATTTCTCCGAGCCGCTCCACCGTATTAGCCGGGAAGATCGTGCGTACATCCTCTTCGCCTAGCTCCTCGCCGGTTTCGGATGCTCCCTCATCTTCGTCAGATTTCCCCTGAGCGGTCACCAGCACCTGCCGCGTGGCCGATGCCGCGATATCCGCATCGATCTGGTGAGCCGCGTTCTGCGAAATCCCCACGGATGCCAGCAGTGCGCCGGTGCTGAACGCCACCGCGCTCACCATCAGCACGGTTCGCGAAAACCGCGAGGAGAGTTCGATGGAGACGTCCCGGATCAGATCGCGCATCCGCAAGAGGAAGGCTCCGCGGGGCACTTTGTCTTTTGTGCGTTTCATTGGGAGATCCTCCCGTCGATAAGGTGGAGTACGCGGTCCGCCCAGTTCGAGATCCGTTCGTCGTGAGTAATGACGACGACGGCGACCCCTCGTGCCGCCTGCTCATCAAACAGATTAAGGACTGTGCCGGCGTTCTGCTCATCTAGGTTGCCCGTTGGTTCGTCCGCAAGGAGCACGCGAGGATCGGTGAGCATGGCGCGGCCAATCGCGAGGCGTTGCTTTTCTCCGCCCGAAAGCAGGCGTGTGAGTGATTCGCCGCGATGGTCCAGCCCCACCTGCCCCAAAACGCGATCCACCATGTCCTTGCGTTCCTTCAGCGGGATGGAGTTGATGGCCAGCTTGAGTTCGAGGTTTTCGATCACCGTGCGGTGGCCCAGCACGTGATAGTCCTGAAAAACGAAGCCCAGCATGTTGGCTCTCAACCTATCGCGAGCGCGGCCGGACAACCCTTCGATCGCCTCCCCCGCCAGCGTGAGAGATCCGGATGATGGCACATCTAATAACCCGATAATGTTGAGAAGCGTAGATTTGCCCGCGCCAGAATGGCCAACAATTGCCACCCGTTCGCCCTCTGCCGCGTTCAGGTTTACGCCTTTGAGCACCTCCACGGGAGGCTTGACCATATAGGTTTTGCAGATGTCTGTCAGTTCAAGAACGCTCATCAGTCAGACACTATGATCTCGTCGCCAACACTCAGATCCGGATCTTTCAGTACGGCGTAGCCCTCGCTGATCTGCGTCACGGTCACCGGAACGTGCTTGTTGGAGCCGGAGAGAACAACGAACATGTCCGGCCCGTCCTCGCGCAGGGCCGTCACAGGCACCGCGGGGCCGGACACGGCATCGCCGCCTTCTACCACCACAACGATCTCTTGATCATCCGTCAGTTCCTTGGGATCAGCCACCTCCACCGTGACGTCGTACCCCGGGATATCTTTACCCTCATCCGGCTTGGCCTGAGCAAACTCACCCACGTTGGCCACGCGGCCGGTGGTGGACATCTGGTTATCGCTGGCGGCCTGAACGGTCACATCCGCGCCAGTCTTGAAGGAATCCTTGTCCCCCACCCCGATGCGGACGGTTGCCGAGGCGCCGCCGCTTCGCAGCTTTGCGAGCGGTGTGTCCGCACTGACCTGCGTGTTCACGCCGGCCACCTTCACCACGGTGGCGCTGCCGGAGGTGAGCGTAACAAATTCTGAGCGCATAACGGGAACGTAGCTCTTGGCAGGTTCTGTTCGAACAACGGACGTGCCACCCGCCGGGCCACCGGCGGCACCGCCTTCACCGGTAGCAGCTCCAGATTCTGATTCCTTCTTATCGGAATCTGCGGAACCTCCGGCTTCGCCGCCCGCGCCTTCATCATCCGAGGCTTCCGCCACCGGCGCAGGTGCGGCAACACCAGCGCGGGTGTACAGAGCCTTGACTGCGGCTGCGGTGGCTGGCCCGTATTCGCCGTCGATCCCTCCGCCATACAATCCCAAATCGCGCAGCGCGCGCTGGATCTCACGAACGTCGCTTCCGGAATCCCCTACGTAAATATCGCGGTATAAATCAAATGGCAGGGCCAGCCCCATGACAGGGCGGCCAGATACCTCGGCAAGCACACCACCGGAATGCAGCGTGTCGCCAGCCGAAGCGTACTTGGCCGTCACCACCGGCAAGGAACCATCGGACGGCTCAACGGTCACGTCCCACGATTTTCCCAGAGTGAGCACGCCCTTGGATTGGATCTCATCGGGTGGCAGGGTGCGATCTTCCACCTGTGCCGTGATCACGGCTTTCGCTTGAGAGTTCTCTATCGCCTCCTCGTTGGGAGAACGAACAAAACGCCCCACCGCAAAGGCGCCTGCAACCAGCGCCAAGCAGGTCACCACAGTGACCCCGATCCACAAAAATCTACGCTTCACAAATCAAACCGATCATTAAGGTGACCCGTGGCCACACCTTTGCTGCCCACTCAGCGATGAGTGCTCTCAATATATACCCGCCCACTCGTTCCCAACTGGACCAAAGGGCGGCACGCCGCACTACGGCGCCTCAAACAATTCCGGATGTGCGGCGATGTACTCCTCGGCCTTCTCGACCGTGTTGTCCCACTTCTCCTTAGCAGCAAACAACTCCTCAGCATATTCCTCGATAATCGGTACCTGACGCTCAGCAGTAACATCCGCAGCACGCTGAGTGAAATCGATCTGATCCTTACACTCAACAGTTTTCAACGCCAGCTCAACCTGTTCCTCGTTGATGTTCTCAAAATCGGCGCCTGCCGGATACCAAGGGACTTCAGGATGCATTTCCATCCCGTTACTGACGTAACATTCCTCGAGCTCGCTAAATAGTTCCACCATACGAGGATCTAGGTCTACGGCTTCGACTTCTTCATTGAGCTCTTGCATGCCCGGACTTGGAGTCCACAGGTTCTCCTCATTGAACTTTTGGACTTCAGCAGTGTTTTCGCAGTTATCGAATACATCTTGGCGCTCTTCCATGCTCAGGCCCTCATTGGGATCAGGCACCCACTCATGGTCCTCAGGCTCCGGAACAATGTCATTAACGATCAGCGCCCCATCGCCCATCGGGCGAACAAAAGCATATTTCTCCGCAATTGATTTCGTCCACGGCCCGTACCTGCTCCACATGTGCTCACTTGGCATATAAGGATCCGGCCGCTCGGCCACCCACGGAATGTCAAGATTGTCCCGCGAACACTGCGCTACAGAAGCCATATAGGCACTCGTTAGAACTGACGAGTCCACCTGTTCGCCTAACTCCACGCTGTCACTGGGAAGCTGAACAATCCCAGTTTCCGGGTCAAGCTCTGCCGTGCGTTTCAGGCTACTCAATGCCGGATCGGTTGTCTGGCTATCCTGCGACGAACTCTCTTCACTGCTGCTGCATCCCGCTACGAACAACACACCTGCGCATACGATTAGGAGGGTAGCTCTGAGCCGATCTGTAGCCATTGGGCTTACTCCGTTCTGGCGTGTAGAAAGAAAGCCCGATTGGGTTCTCTTTCTACACCACCGATGGTTTTGTCACGGCTCACACACAGTTTGCACCACTGAAGAATTCAAACGACCGAATCTTGTTTGTCCAGCTGATATTCGTCGATCCCGCATTACCAGCACCGTTGGAAAGATTAGGATCCCGCGAGGTCCCACCCAAACGTGTCTGGCTATTCAGTACAAAGTGCCTAGTCTTGCCAGAATTAAAGAATCGCGTCTTGTGGCATAAATTGCCATTTGCGGCCGCCGAGTTTTGAAACGAATACGCCAAGGCGCCGCCCGGATTCTCCGCCCAAGTGTAGCCCCCGTTCTGAGCGGCTGCCGCAGCAACTCCGGTATAGTCTTTGCCAGTCCATACGCAGGCCCAGCCTAGCTGACAACCGGGAAATGCCAGAGGGACAATCTCGCTACCAGATTCCATCACAATGCTGTTAGCCGTTTGATCGGTGATGGACAGGTCGTCAGTTTCATCCGCTTGAACCGAGGTAGCAAGCAACCCGCTGGTTACCAACATCAGCGCTGCCAGCGCCCCTCCTGCCCATCTTTTTCTCTTACTCATCTCACATTACCTCTCATTAGGTGGTTACTCCTCCACATTGAGGAGTGTGGCTTAATCGTAAAGCCCAGAATGTCTTTGTGCAACACTCTGTTGCACATAAATGTAGGAGCTGACCGCGAGACTAAAATTAAGCTATCGATAGGCCGTCACGGATGCTTGAAGGTGAGAGTATGGTCAACAGCGCATTCGCCACCGCACCGAGAGGCAAGCTTCCGAAGAATCTTGTCCATCGACTCCATGAATCGGAGGCGTTCCTCCGGCACCCTATTACGGACGATGATCATCTGGTTTTCGGATTCTCAATCCCAGAAGACCACGAATTGTTCACAGGAGAGACCGAGTCTCCGCCTCTAATACTGATGCTCGAACTCATCCGCCAGCTAAGTATCGCAACATCACACATCTACGGTGGGGTTTCAATTTTATTTCATGCCATTTCGCGCAAGCTCCAATTCGAGTGGAATTCAGTTCCTATCTCAGTCGCGGCGCTCAACTCTGATAGAGCATCTGCCATTGTTACCCCAGAAATCCTCGAACGCGACGCAATGGGCACCAGTGCCATGACCTTTGCTATCCGAGTAATGTATTACGGAAAAGAAGTTGCCAGAGGTTCATGCTCTGCCTTACGAGCTACTCCCCATGAGTACAAAAAGTCTCGTGGACGACACTGGGCGTATACGAGCGTCAACTCAAAACAATCAACGCAGTTCCTATCTTCCGCCGCATCGACAACACGGGTACTTTCCGCAAATCTTGAATGGAACTGCCTCAACACGTTCTATTTTGATCACCCCACCGATCACGTACCTGGAATGGTGCTAGCTGGAGCAGCATTAGAGTGTTGGGAAACACTGAATCCAAGTCTCCCGCCTCATTCGATCACCATGAGCTTTACGAAATATGCGGAGTTAGACTCCGAAATCCGCGTCAGAGCAACCACCCGCAACAGAGCACCGTACAGACCAATGACTATAGACTTCTCCCAGAACAACCACCTTGTCAGCAGTGCCGTAGTTGAGACACTGGCCGAGCAGTCACACACTCAAGTAACAACCCACTTCGTCAAGTCGCAGTTGCCCAGAGGTAATGGCTTGGCACGAAGGCGTCATCTAGAATAATGGCATTATGGCTGAGTTTCGCGGG
>NZ_JBQCZW010000054.1:0-9753 GCF_052089425.1 Ancrocorticia sp.
GCCCCAACGATCACTTGACCATGACACAGCCACAGCACTTCGGTGGATCAGGGCTAAACCCGCTCACTGGTGCATTATCTCTGACACACCTCAGTAATCCCGCACGCTGGGATCTGTGCGGGGGGCCGTCCGCAAGGGCGCCCCCCCCGCGACCAAAAGATCAACAAACCATGCTGACCTCCAATCTACTGGTCGCACGAAAGGCCGAGGCTAGTCTGACAAGCCCGTCTCAATCACGATCTTCCCGTGCGATGAGCGCGGATGGCTCATGTATTCAAAGGCTTCGATTAGTTCTTCCATGGGGTATACGCGATCAATAGTCGATCGGATATTATTCTTCTCAAGCATGTCATAGATGAACGCTTTACCTTTCGCGAGCATTTCAGGGTTCTCAATGTAGTTAAAAACCGAGTAGGCGCGGAAAGTAGCATTTTTCTGGTACATGTCAACGAGCGGGAGCGGCAATATCGGAACACTTCCGTCAAGTTTTCCGTAGAAACAGATGTGAGCGTTTCGAGCGAGCGCCGGACTGTATCGCGCGATCAGCCCTTTACCGACTGAGTCTAAGACTAGGTCCAGTCCATCACCATCGGTGAGTTGTTTGAGCTCGTCGGCCATGTCTTGTTCGCTAGGAACCAGAACATGATCCGCACCCATTCTATGGAGGTACTCGATGTTGGCTTCGAATCGCGTCGTCGCGATCATCTTCGCTCCGAGGAGTCGCCCGATTTGGAGCGCCGCTGCCCCCGCTGTGCTGGTGGCGGCGGTTACCAGTACATGAGTTCCAGGACCGACGCTCACAATCTGAGTCAAAGGAAAATAAGCAGTCATGTACTGCATCCAGATGGAAGCACTCTCGACGGTCGACAGATTCGTCGGAGACATCGTTACGTAACGAGCGTCTATAAGGAGCGATTCCGCGCTGGCTCCGCGGTCGTCGTAGAAGTAGGGCAAGGTCGAGACCCGGTCTCCAACAGCCCAATCTGCAACGCCGTCCCCGATCGCGTCGATGGTACCAGCAGCTTCGATGCCGACTCGTGCGGGAAACTTCGAAAAGCTGAAGGAGTATCTGTCTTCCATCAAATCCATGTCGCCCCAATTCAGGGCAAAGGCTCCGACGCGGACTCGCACTTCTCCAGGGCCAGGATCGATTCGTGGTTCGGTTTCAAGTTTCAAACCCTTATAGCCAGCGTACTCGTATATCCGCCAAGCGCGGGGCATACTAAAATCCTTATCTAGATGTACGGAAGAACACAAATATTTCACAGTCTTTTAACATTGTATCTGTTAAAAGACTAAGTTAACGTTTACTGTTGCAAAATCATAGACGTGCGTTATGCGAAAATATTCGGTCTGTGAATGTGATTATAGTTTCATAACGGCTTGGCTACGTCAATGGCCCAATGGAGACACAGATAAAACACCTGCGTAGACCCGAGTTGTCTCAGGGCGATGAGGTTTGTTCTGGTGATCGTCGGTGAGTCAGGAGCGTTGCGGGATGGTGTCTTCGCGGGTGGCGGTAGGCGGAGCGGATAGAGCCAAAACATCAAGGGCACTAAGAAACTTCTCAGGTCAGATCGTAGGCAAGTGATCTCTGCACGCCTCATCCTGTGTTCTGCGCAGGGATTGTCAGTTTTCCGAGTTCGCATTCGACCGGTAAATGGTCTTTGAGGAAGAGCCTGGCGGTTTCTCCCGCTAGTGTCAGGTCGGTGTCGCTGATGCGAAGCCACCCGCCCTCACGGATCCCGAGAACGGGAGTGTCGTTTTCTTCGTGGAATTCGTGGATTCGCTTCTCTCGCGTCTCGCCCATGTGGATGCTTTCCGGATCGGGGTCAACGTAGTGGGGGTTGATTTGGAAATCAACTAACCCCAGTGCGTCGAAAGAATCGGGTTCGACGATAGGCATGTCGTTGGCCGTTCGGATTGTAGGGCAGGCGAGGTTAGTTCCGGCGGAGGCGCCTAGGTACGGAGTACCAGTGCGGACGCTTTCGTCGAGGGGGGCAAGGAGGTCTAGTCGCTGGACCATGCGCAGTAGACGCCATGTGTTTCCGCCGCCGACGTAGATGGCCTCGGCGTCGTGGATGGCAGCGATTGGATCCGGCGTCGAATGGATCCCAGTGATCCGTGCGCCCATAGGCTCGAATGCCCTTGCAATTCTGGCTGTGTACTCGTCGTAATCAGCCAACGCGTATGGGAGGAAGAGCACGTGACGTCCGTCGACGATAGGAAGCGCCGCCTCACGGGCATGGGCCCATGGTGTGGATCCGTGGTTCGTGGAGTTGGAGAGTAGCAGTAGGTCCATGGTGATCCTCCTACCCCGCGTTGACTTCGTCTCCGGCAAGCAGCGCGGCGACTGGTTCCATGAGTTCGGGCATGTGCATGGTGCTGCTGAGGAGTAGGGAGCTTCGGGGGACGACGACCGTGACGACATCCAGACCTTCGCTAAGGTGTGCAGATACTACGGGGTCTCCGGTAATGCCGTCGAAGGTCATGATCAGGTCGGGGAACTGGGCAACTTCGGTGTTATCGGCGATGGCGCTCATATACTCATTGACGAATGTCAGATCGACACCATCTATGTGAAGGCTTCCGACGTCGAATCCGGAGACCTGTGAGATCGTGAGATTCTGCACTGGTCCGTGTCCAATGACGCGCCCGCCGAGAAGTCGGGTAACTGCGTCCACCCCGCCGGAGGCATGGGCTTTCCCCACGGCAATAGCTTGGGTGATTGCACCAGGGGCCCCTTGCTGGGCGAGAAAGTCGACCGAAATGGGATTTCGTGTGACTGCGATTAGACCTCCGGAAACCACAGACAGTGAACGCATGGCGCGGGAGGTGGTGTTGAGCGAGCCTAGGACGATTCCCTGAGAGTGCTCACTCTCGGGACCGCCGGCGAATCCGGCCATGCTCGTGTACGTAGGGTCACGGTGTAGACCGAGTGCCCCCATGATCCCAGTCGGGTGAGCGCGCCCATTGCAGGGGCAGTCGAGGAGTGGCAGCCCGGTCATGGCGGCCTGCAGCCAACCGTTGACTGTGCCCATCGCGCCGTTCTCATTGGTGGCGACAGCACCTACGGTTCGGGTGCCACGTTTGATGAGTTCGGCGTTGAGGTAGTCAGTACTCGTGTGAAAGTCCGCGTTCGAAAGTTCGGCGTCCGGCGCTCCGGGTGCACCGACACCCGCGCAGATGGCGACGAGCGTGTCAGCGGGCAGTTCGTCTACCGTCAGCATCCGGATCTCGCCTGCTGCTAAAGCAGCATCAGCGAAATCGAGCCCGGCGGCCACGTGCCCACCGCCCCCACCACCTAGGACAGTACCGCCGATCACAGCGGGGGCGATGTCTTCCTGAGTGAGCACACGCATTACGCGATCTTTCCTTTCGTCTGCAGTCCGCTCATCGAGCCGTAGCGGCTGGTAAGGGCAACGAACTCATCCTCGTCGTGGAAGACGGCCTGTCCAACGCCATGGGCCTTTGCGGTCTCGATCAGGAAGCGGACGGTGCTATCGATGCTCGCCATATTCGTGGCTCCGGTGCCACTACCGGGAACGGTCGTCTCGGCCGTGATGGCTACCCCAACGACCGAGGCGTCCGTCGCGACGCATGGCTGCATTATCGAGTTCACGTGATACACCTCGTTACCGTACGGAGTGATGTCCTGCATGGTGATCGGTAGCACGACCGGAGGTGTTCCGGCCGTGTCGGAGTAAATCTGCAACAGGTCCTCGCTGACGCGAAGGATCCAGCCCGCTTTCACTGTGGGTGAGATGGCGAATCCGAGATGGTTGCAGATGCGATTTCCCTTAGTCGTGTCCACGCTCAGAATGGCGTCCATGGCGGATTCGACTTCCTCGGCATTCATAGTGTCGATATCTACCGGAGAGTCCATGAAGTCCACTGGCTCGTGTGGACGGGTGGGCGCATCTGGGCAGATGTGGGTGGTGATGATGACATCGCCGGGTAGCTTGTCTCCCCGATGGGCCATCTCGCCGAGCTTCGCGGCAGCTGCGACGACAGTGAGTGCACCGTCGCCGTCGGAGACGAATCCGATCCGGTCGGGCCGAGCGCCAAGCCCACCAAGACGGCCTATAAGGCCAAGGGTGGGCGCTCCACCGCCAGCCATCTTGCCATCCGTCCCCGGGATTACGACGCGGAGGAAGTCGGTGCTGCCGCGAGGTCCGCTGATAGTACGGGACGAAGCATCTTGGATGCCGATCTCAGCGAGCCACGCCACCACCGAGTCACCGGTGACGGCAGAGTCATCGAGGATGTCGAGCGCACCAATGATGTGTTTGTAGGACATGTCACTCCTTTTTGGATTTGAGGACCGGTAGGAGACCTAGCGGAAGAGAACGTCGTTAACGTGCGCGTACTACTGAGCTGAAGAAGTCGTACACGGCTCCTCCCGCAATAAAACCTGCACCAAGTGTGTAAAGGGTGACCCTAATACCCTCGCCTCGCCATCGAATAAGAATCGCCCGCACAATAATGGCGCCAAATACAGTCAACCCGGTAATCGGATCGGCAACCAACAGTCCCGTCGCAAAGAGGACACCCAGCTGTTTTCTAGGGCCACCGAGAATTTGGACTACAGCGCCCAATGGCGACCAGATTGCAAGTTGAGTAAGCAACTCATCGGAAGTACCCGCTTCAATGGTTGATACATACACGAAATCAATCGGCGGAATCAGGCCAAGATCAAAGTAGGTACTGTGGAATACCGATACCAGCGCAATCGCCACACCGAAGCCGATAAGCGTAGCTTTGAATTGTTGTTTGCGTCCCTGCATTTCTGCCGCCGTCTTTACGTGACCCCGAACAATAAAACCCGCTCGTAGGTCGTAACCCAAATCAGCGAAGGCAGGACCGGTCGCCGCCGTGAAGCCAACGAGTAAAGCCAGTGCTACCGGCGGAAATCCTATCAGCATACCGATGACTAATGAAATTAGTGATACAGCAAATGCCGGGAACCAGCCCGATTGCATGGCAGCGATTCCAACAATAATTTCGGTGGCAAGCGCGCTAAAGGCGGCAAAAACAACGAACAGAGCCAGCATTCCCAGAGATAGGTCCGCCATGAGGCCCCCCAGAAGCGCGATGATGACCGCGACAAGCGCATAAGCCACATATCCGAAAGCGAAGGTTCGGCCTGCCTCGCCACTGGAACGCGTATAGCGCTCCTCCTGATTTCCGTCTGATTCTCGAAGTTCAGATTGCGTTTTATTCTGTTGAAGATTTTCGCGACGTTGTTTTACGAGAATAACTACGAATTGTATTAACGCTACAAGACCGGCACCAATCATAACGCCATGGGCAATGTATAATTCATTTAGGTCTATGCCGGCAACATCCGGTGCATAACCGCTAACGACTAGCCCCGTGGCGAAGGCGATCATCGCGAAGATGTTCGCAATGAAAGCAATTCCGGCAGCGCTCATAGGGATGTTGACAACTGCGCCGACGATCCCTGTTAATATTCCTACACCCAAGATGCCCGCTTGTTTACCCCCGCTGTCCACCGCTTTGATGGTTTCGGCGGCGGCTACGCCCGACGGCCAGGCTCCACTGGCGGGAAAAACTTTAGAGTCAAATACGCGGTAGATCATGAAGCCATCGATGAGAAGGGCGAAACCGACACCAATCAGCATGGGGACCATAAGGTCCGGTCGTCCCATCACGTATGGGATGCCAAGGGGTATAAACAGGCTATTGGCGGCACCGAAGGTGGCTGCTGAAATGGCCGTCTGGACAGTGACCTGTCCTTGCTGACTCCTCAGCCGGTAAAAGATGCCGAGCGGTATCTTCGAGAGGATGACTGCGACTAGCACCCCGATGATGGAAGTGTTGGGGGTGACGCCCAGTGTTGTGATTAGCTGCATGCCAATGATCGCACCGAGTATTGAGACCGTGATGACGGTGAGAACAAAGGGTATATCGAAGAGTCGTTGGGATTGCGTAGAGTTATCCTGATGCGACGTATTCATGAGAAGTCTCCGCCTGTAGGAAGTCGAGTACAGACTTTGCGGTCACCGCACAAAAGCTGTTCGGGCATGGGAGTTTGTCCGGGTCAACCCGTGGGAGGTGTGGGTCGGACGACGAGGCCGGCAACTGTACCTGCGGCCATCACGGCGTCCACGACAGGGAGCCCTGTTCGTTCAGTGACGTCTGCGGCCAGACCGATCGTTGTAAGACCAGTACAGGCAAATAGGATGCTCTCCGCCCCAGCGTGTTTCAGCGTGTCGGCGGCCCGGAGTGCCCTCTCGTAAGACTCCGGGCGCATGAGATCGGTGGTGGATGCGACACCGTCAGGGACGAGATTAGCCTTGAGCCGGGGCCCCAAGATACTAGTGATGGCTTCAGGGACCTCGGGCGTGATGCCTAGGACTCCGACATCCCCGCCCGCGGCTAGGGCGAGCGATGCTCCCGAAGAGCCCGCCCCGATGATCGGGATTCGCACTCGGGACCGCAGCTCGGGCAGACCTGGATCGGCGGCGCAAGAAATGATGACAAGCCGCGCGCCGTCACCTTCGAGCTGATGCCCGAGATTGACGACCTGTGGCACCGCCTGTGCAAACGTCTCATCGCTATGAACGCCATGGGGGTGGTCAGGGATAGCCCGCGTAACAATCGTCTCGCCAACTAGATGCTCGATCGCACGGGCGTGGCTCGACAACTGGGACTCGGTAAGAGTCGACGCGACCCGGATCAAGCCGATCATGCCGCCAGCGCTTCCCCGACGAGCCGACTCACGATCGAACGTGCGAGTACGACTGGAAGACCAGTGGCCGACTGGACCCAGCTGCGGTGCTGCTCGGTGTACCCCATACAGTCAAGCACCAGGGTCGTCGCCCCACGGTCGGCAAGGCCTGTCGCCACATTCCGGTAATCGTCCTCAGTGGCACTGTAGGGGTCGGCGGAAGCCGCAATGACGGGGCTAGGGGCGAACTTGTTGGCGCTGTCCGCTTCTTGTTTGGCTAACGGGCACAGAACGCCAATCACATCAGTAGCCAGGGCACGAACGCCACCGATGAACAGCGGCGACGCGGTGAATAGGCTGTGCTGACTGGTGAAGGATGGGAACGTCCCGGTGCATAGGAGCAACGTCGCGTCTACCCCATCGCGCTCGAGTTCATCAATACGCTGTTGGATCAGCGGCAGGACGAGATCTCTTCCGAACACGACCGAAGTTTGGTCGGACAGCCAAGAGGTCAGTAGCTCATCGCCCTCCCTGACAGGCGTAGCGGCGATCGCCCCTGCATCCCATCCATCAAGGGCCCCCCGTTCCAGCACCGTGATACCCGGCCAATGGCGTTCCATTTCCGGAACCATATCTACGCGGGGCGACTGCCCGATCGTTACGACACCCAACTTGGTCAACGCTGACCCCCTTGACTCGCGGTTGATATCCACATTGGCTAAAACACTGGTGTTAATGTCCTTCACTGTCAACCATTTCCCTATATATGAGATAATAAGTTGAAGGAACGCTTGCGGATCCACGACACAGGAGCTAGAAGAGACATGGCCCGTGCCAACGACAGATCCTCTCCGTTGCAGACGGTTGACCGCGCGCTCGAGGTGCTCTTGTCCTACTCGGAGGGACGCCCCGACTGGGGCGTCCTGGAACTGGCTGAAGTGCTCGGCATTGACAAGTCCTCGGCGCACCGGATCCTCGCGGCACTGGCCGCTCGTCGGTTCCTGTACCGGGATCCCGTGTCCCGGCGGTATCGCTTAGGCCCAGCCGTCTGGCGCATGGCTTCACTATGGAACCGCACACGCGGCTTGGAGTCTCTCACCAGGGGTGTCCTAGAACCGCTAGCGATCGAGACAAAACGCACTGCATTGTTTGCGATTCCCGACGGCTTGCATGTGCGATGTGTGACGGCTGTCGACGGTGGGGCCTCAATACGCAATCATCCGCTGGTGGGAGAGCTGTACCCCGCCAATGCCGGTGCCACATCCCGCGGCTACTTTGGGTTCCTCGACGCCAATGAACGACGTACCCTCACTTCGGGAAGGGTCTTCGCCAAATTCACCGAGCTGACCGAGAGTGACGAAAACGCAGTCGAACAACTCTTCACCAGTACGGCCCACCAGGGGTACGCGTATTCCGATGGGGAGTACGACTATGGCACCCGCGCTTTAGCCCTCCCAATCCGTATCCGTAAACGTCCCGTGGGTTCGCTCAGCGTCGTGGAAGGCAAGCATCCCTGCCCTTCGGACTCGTTGCTTGACTACCTACCTCACTTGCATGTCGTCGCCGGTGAAATCTCCGCCCTCCTAGAGGCGAGTACAACTTCACAGCAGCATGCCGAACGGTGATCGCTGCGATCCCGCTCAGCTGCTACCCGAATCTTTGCATAGCTCCTTCAGGGCTCTCCATTTAAAGCACGCCACTTATTACTGCGACTCACATACTGAGGTGTCTTACATCTATGTGTTGCAACTAAGTGCGTAGAATGGTGTCATGATGCTTAGTTGCAAGACAGTTTGGGGTTGACGTGAGCAAACTTATTGGATATGCGCGAGTTTCGACTCGAACCCAGGACGCCGCCCGACAGGTCGAGGACTTGGTAACTGCCGGGGTCCGGCGCGATGATCTGTACATCGACCGTGGGGTCTCTGGAGCTCGAGCATCTCGACCAGGATTCGACCAGGCTCTCAGTGCACTCGAATCCGGTGACACGTTGGTGATCGCCACGTTGGACCGGTTAGGCCGGTCCACCCAGAACATGCTCGATTTCGCTCAACAGCTCCGCGACCAAGGTGCAGCGCTACGTGTGCTCAACCTCGGCGGCGGCGATGTCGATACCTCTACCCCAATGGGTTCGATGGTCTTCACCGTGATGGCAGCCCTGGCGCAGATGGAACTAGACATCAAACGCGAACGCATCAACGACTCCGTAGCCAAACGCAGAGCCGCCGGTAAAGATCTCGGCGGCCGCCGACCCGCCTTCACCGACAGCCAGATCCGCAGCGCATTGAAACTCATCGAAGCCGGAGAACCAGCCACCCAAGTCGCCCGCGATTTCAAAATGTCGAGAGCCACCCTCTACCGGCGCATCCAACAACTCCCCTCCCCCGCCAACTGAGTCAGAGCTATCAAGAGGGGCCTGAATATGACCCCAGGCCAGTTGCGCCACAGCCTGTGGCGCAACTGGCCTGCGACCTAGTATTATTCATGGTGAATAGGAGGCTGTTTTGACGGAATCTCCGACTAGAGGTCCATCTCGGACTAAGGCTCGTGCGGGGCGGATCGCGGCTAAGCGCCTGCGTGTGCATCCTAAGCAGTTCCGAGCGCGCCGCTTCTTGGACCGTATCGACCGCGATCGGATCGTGATTGAGCTACTCGAGGCAGGAAGCAGCCAAATGAGCGTCGCCGCTGACCTGGGGATCTCTCAAGCGACCGTTCACCGGATCGCTGCTCATCGTGAACAGGTAGAGCAAGACCGTGAGGATCCCACCCCCGCAGAAGTCATCGCCCGTTGCTGGAACGCTCAGATCACCCGCGCGGAGATGATGGCTGATCTGTTGGCCCGATCTTACCGGGAGGGCTCCATCCCCGAGCACTCTCATGACGCCTACACTCGCGGCACCTGGGACCAGATCCGAGAGGCCTACTTAGCCTTGATCCACCGATGAGCCCTCGGGTGTGGGCGGCGTGTTAACAGGGAAATGCGCCTCTGACCTGGGAAAATAGGGATGTTCTAAGTCTCTGTTTCCCAGCCAGGAAGGCGCATCTCTCAGGTGCTATTC
>NZ_JBQCZW010000055.1:0-8836 GCF_052089425.1 Ancrocorticia sp.
ACCCGTGTACACGGCTTTGCAGGCCGTTGCCTCGCCTCTCGGCCAACCCACCGTGCGGGACTGGCAGTAAGACTGCCGATCACTCCGAGCGGATGACGGGACTCGAACCCGCGACCCTCACCTTGGCAAGGTGATGCTCTACCAACTGAGCCACATCCGCGTAACGAAGCGCTGCCAGTTTACTACCTCACCGGCGGCGCTCCATAACTATATGCAACCCCGCTCGCCGCTGTCCAACTGAAAGGGTGAGGTGCACGCCACGTGTGCACGCTTTGCGCAACAGCGCCCAAGCGGGCTATTCTCATTAGGCAGTTGGGCCATTAGCGCAGGGGTAGCGCGCTTCCTTCACACGGAAGAGGTCACTGGTTCGATCCCAGTATGGCCCACTCGAGAATGGTCGAGACATTTTCGTAGTAGACGGGTCCGCGATGCGGGCCCGTTCTGCATGTATGGGGCTAACGTCCTAGCCAATCGGGTACGCTAAGCACATCATTGTTGATTTGCTTCGTGCCCCTGCGGGCCATCTTGGTGGGAGGCTCCTATGAGTACGGTTGATCCAAACAGTAAGTGGCGCAACCGCGCGAGCGGACGTATCACGATCTCGTGGATCATGTGGATTGTGGCGCTGGCGGGCTTCTTCGTCATTGGCTGGTCCTTTGATCTGGATGGCGATTCGGAGCGCATGGCCATCATCATCTCGATTCTCTTCCCGCTTGGCCTGATACTGCTGATCGGAACCGCGTTCGTGTACCCGAGCGATGAGGACGCGTTCAATCCCCGCCCATTCTTCTTCCCGCAGGCTGGGATGTTCATTTTCATGGGTGCCGGAGACATCGCTCGCCGCCTTGCCCGCGATACGCCCCTGAACATAATCACTCTTGCGTTCGTGGCCGCGGGGGCACTGGCACTTGTGATCATCGAGTTGATCTCTCGCAGGCTCGAGGCACGCCGGAAGATACGGGGCCGCGTGCAGGGCGGCGGCGTCAAGACTCGGGGCCGCGTCACGCGCGCGAGGGGCTACTACGAAAACCACCACAAGGTCACCCGCGTGACGGTGCAGTTCACGGATTCGCTAGGCACCCAGCGCTGGGCCAAGCAAACGCTTGGTGGCACCGCCAGGGTAGGAGATACACTCTCCGTCCAGTACCTGCAACATGAGCTGGACTCCAGCAGCGCAGCCGTGGTGATTAGCTGAGCCACACCTCCACGAATCCACACGCGCCAGCTGCCAGATAGGACGCGAGTGTGCCGATAATGAACCGTTCGTTGAGCGCCGGGTTACGCTGAAGTTCTGACCAGCGGCCGAGCCCCTTGATTGCCACCACCGCGGCAATCAGCCCGGACGCCCCGGCCAAAATCGCGCCGGTGATAGCTAAACGTTCCAACACCCCGATCCACGTGCCCCCGCGCAGTACTTCAACGGGAGCGGACTCTGGCAGCACGGTGGCTTCGTAACCTCCGCGCCGCGGCGCGCTGTCCGAGGGCGCCTTGACGCGGGCAAGCTTGAACACCACTTCCACGGCTAGCCACCCCAACAACACAGATGCCGCGAGCGCTCCAGCAGCAATGCCTACACCCATCATTGGCCAGCCTCCCGATCGAGTTCCTCCAGTAGCCTGCGCGCAACAGGCCATGCGGCCTCTTCTTCAAAGATGCGCGATAGGGTGCGCCGGCGGGACACCGAGGCTTCGCTGATCCCAAGCTGCAGCGCAATCTCTTGGCCGCTGAGCCCTTGACCGACCAGCTCCACCACTTCACGCTGCGGGGCGCTTCGCTCATCGATCACCACGCCAATGATTTGAAGGAGCGCCTGAACATCCGCCGCGAGCGCCGCGTCCTCTCCAACCACTGCAACGGACACGGCGTACTTCTTTGACGCCTCAACCGCTTCGCGCGCCCGAAGGAAGGCGGGGCCGCGGGCGGAGCGCATGCCGTCGTCGTCGTCAAAAAAACTCTCGTTGCCCGCCGCGCCGCATCCAACGCCGATGTGCCAACCCCCGAGGCGAAGGGCGCACTGGAGCGCGCGAACAACGTGTTCGGTATCTACGAGCGCCCCTTGAATCTCATCTCCCACGGTGCGGGCGAACCCGCCAATCGTTCGAACTGACTCAAGCGCCGCGAGCAATTCGGGCACCCGGTCCGGTTCGTGGCGCGAATCCACTTGATCCATCGTGAGGACAAACATGACTCCACCCTACCGCAATCGTTCCTCATTAGCTTGTGAGGGCTAATTGAGATCAATTAGTTTCTGTGGGCTAATTGTGGGATTGATGGCGTTATTTCACACAGTGGGCCGGTAATCATCGCACGGGAGGCCCGAACGTGCAATGCTTATTTCATGCAAATTTGGCCAGGACATCCTTATCCCCTCGGTGCCACATTCGACGGCAGCGGCACCAACTTCGCCATTTTCACCTCCATTGCGGACAGTGTGGACCTCGTACTGTTAGATGACGATAACCATGAGGAGATTGTTGAGCTGCGCGAGGTCGATTCCTCAGTGTGGCATTGCTACCTGCCCGGCATCGCGCCCGGACAGCGTTACGGCTACCGTGTTCACGGCCCATATGACCCCTCCCGCGGGCTGCGCTGTGATTCCTCGAAGCTCCTGCTGGATCCCTATGCCAAGGCTATTGACGGCGAGATCACGAACGATCAGGCGCTCTTTTCCTACGATTTCACTGATCCCTCCGCGCGCAAGGAGACGGATTCGCTCGGGCACACGATGACCTCCGTGGTGATCAACCCGTATTTCGACTGGGGCCATGATCGCCCACCCGGGCACGAATACAACGAAACCATCATCTACGAGGCCCACGTGCGCGGCATGTCTATGAAGCACCCAGACGTGCCAGAGGAGCTGCGCGGAACCTACATGGGACTGTGCTCCCAGCCCATTTTGGACCATCTGGATGACTTGGGCATCACGGCGATCGAACTCATGCCGTGTCACCAGTTCGTCAATGACACCTCGCTTCAGGACAAGGGCCTGACCAACTACTGGGGTTACAACACGATCGGCTTCTTCGCCCCGCACAACGGCTATTCGGCCTCACGCAGCCCATACGGGCAGGTTCACGAGTTCAAGTCCATGGTCAAAACCTTCCATGAGGCCGGGATCGAAGTGATCATGGATGTGGTGTACAACCACACGGCAGAGGGCAACCACATGGGCCCCACGCTTTCCTTCAAGGGAATCGACAACCCCTCCTACTACCGGCTCGTGGAAGGCGACGAGGAGCACTACTTTGACACCACGGGCACCGGCAATTCGCTGAACATGCGCTCCCCTTCCTCCCTCCAGCTCATCATGGATTCGCTCCGATACTGGATTACGGACATGCACGTGGACGGCTTCCGGTTCGATCTAGCCTCCACGCTGGCGCGCGAGCTTCACGCGGTGGATAAGCTCTCCTCCTTCTTTGACATCATCCATCAGGATCCGCTGATTTCTCAGGTCAAGCTGATTGCCGAGCCATGGGACGTGGGCGAAGGCGGCTACAACGTGGGCGGATTCCCGCCGTTGTGGACCGAGTGGAACGGCCAGTACCGCGACACGGTGCGCGATTTCTGGCGCGGGGAACCCGCGGTGCTATCCGAGTTGGCTTCGCGCCTGACGGGTTCTTCCGACCTGTACGAGAGTTCGGGCCGGCGCCCGTTTGCTTCCATCAACTTCGTGACCGCTCACGATGGATTTACCCTTCGCGATTTGGTTGCGTACAACGAGAAGCATAACGAAGCTAATTTGGAGGGGAATAACGACGGCGAATCCAACAACAGGTCCTGGAACTGCGGCGTCGAGGGGCCTACGGATGATTCCGAGGTACTTGCTCTGCGGGGCCGTCAAGTCCGCAACTTCCTGACCACTCTCATGCTCTCTCAGGGCGTTCCGATGATCTGCCACGGCGATGAGATGGGACGAACTCAAGGTGGGAACAACAACACCTACTGTCAGGACAATGAGATTTCTTGGGTGGATTGGGATCTCAATTCCTCCCAGCGCGCATTGCTGGACTTCACCGCCCGGCTCATCCACTTCCGGCGCGAACACCCCGTGCTTCAGCGCCGGCGCTTCTTCGCAGGTTCATCCACTCGCGGCGGAAGCTCGGAGGTGGGCGAAATCGAATGGTTCCGCCCCGATGCAACGTGGATGCAAGATGCTGACTGGCAGACGGGTTTCGCCCGCTCACTCATGGTGTATCTGAACGGCCAGGCGATTCGCGAGCCAGACAGCCGCGGCAATCAGGTCAAGGATGATGACATCCTGTTGGCGATTAATGCGGACGCAAATGAACAGACGTTTTCCCTGCCGGACAAAACCTATGGTCAGGCGTGGAGGGACGTTCTGGATACAGGGACAAATCTGGACAACGAGCGCTTGTATACCGCGGGTGAAACCTTCCGGGTTGATGGGCGCGCCATGCGCGTGTTGATTCGCGATGCCTCTCAGGACGTGACGGGCGCCAAGGAATCGGAAGGCGAAGCCGAACCCAAGCGGAACTTCGCTGATCCGCTGCCGGAATCCCGCTCATGGGATGAGGTTGATCCCGCTTCTTCTTCCTCTTAGCCCGCCATTTATGTGAGGATTTCGGCAAACTGAAGTATGGTCGGAGCATGAGCGAGGTTACAGACACACGGAAGATTCCCGTCCAACTAACTCATGCGCCGGCACCAGACAGGCGCCAGCCTGTCTCCACCTACCGCTTGCAGCTAGGCCCTCAGTTTACGTTCGATGATGCCAGCAAAATCATCCCGTATCTCAAGGATTTGGGCATCACGGATGTGTACTGCTCCCCCATCTTGCAGGCGGCGCCCGGTTCCACGCACGGCTACGACGTTGTGGATCACACCAAGGTCTCTGAGCCCATGGGTGGCCGGCGAGGATTCCAGAGGCTAGCGGATGCCGCCCACGCGGCGGGCATGGGCGTTGTGGTAGATCTGGTACCCAACCATATGGCGGTACCAACGCCCCTCTACCTGAACCGGGCCCTGTGGTCCGTGTTGCGCGAAGGCACGGAATCCGAGTTTCGCAACTGGTTCGATATCGAGCTGAGCGAGGCCCAGGACGGCCTCCTCATGCCGGTACTGGGGGACAGAATCGGAACCGTGCTGGCCAACGGGGAGATCACTCTGGAGAAGATGATCGTTCCAGGGTTCGAGGATGTGGGCGAACAGTACGTGGTGCGCTACTACGAACACGTGTTTCCCGTGCGCGCACAAACGGAAGCGCTCCCGCTGGCCGAGCTTCTGGACAGCCAGTTCTACCGGCTCGCCTACTGGCGCGTTGCCGAAGAAGAACTAAACTACCGGCGCTTCTTTGATGTGGACACGCTCGCGGCCATCCGCGTGGAAGATAGCGCCGTATTCGCCGGATCTCACGCGCTCCTTCTGGAGCTGCAGGATGCCGGCTACATCGATGCCTTCCGGATCGATCATCCCGATGGGCTGGCCAATCCCCGCCAGTACATGGCGCGCCTACACAAAGCCACCGGCGGGGCGTGGATCGTAGCCGAGAAGATCATCGAAGGCGATGAGGAGCTTCCCAACGATTGGCGGTGCTCAGGCACCACGGGGTATGACGCCTCGTGGCGCATCGGAGCCCTCCTGACGGATCCCGCCGGAATCGGTAATCTGCTCTCCCAATACGTGGAGCTATCCAATGAGACAGATAGCTTCGAATCCATCGAGACTAACGCGAAACGGCAAATTCTCGAGACGTCCCTACAGGCCGAGATCGTGCGGCTGACAGACCTGCTCGTGAAGGTGTGCCACGCAGATCTCCGGTTGCGCGATCACACGCGCGGCTCCCTATTCAACGCGCTCACCGCCCTGATCATTGCCATGGATCGGTATCGCGCCTACATCGAACCGGGAGAGCCTGCCCCGGCTACCTCCGAGCAGGCCATCGCTCAGGCGGCCGAGCGTGCGCGTCCCTCTCTGGATGACGATGCCTCAACATCACTGGATGTTGTGGTGGATCTGCTCACTGGCCACGAGGTGGGTTCGGCGGGGCGGACCTACGAGGATGCCCGTGCAGAGGCGATCGTCCGCTTCCAGCAAGTGTGTGGTGCGGTCATGGCCAAAGGCGTAGAGGATACGGCGTTCTACCGCTACACACCCCTGACAAGCGCGAACGAGGTGGGAGGGGATCCCACGCGGGCCTCCATCTCCCCTGACGATCTCACCGCGTGGATCAACAAGACCAGCGCACATTGGCCCGTCACGATGACAACTCTGACCACCCACGATACGAAACGCGGTGAGGACGTCCGCGCCGCCATCTCGCTCCTGACCGAGTGGCCGGCTTACTGGCGCAGCCTCGTTACGCGCCTACGCGCGCGCCATGCGGGCGATAGGCCACGGGATATCGATGGTCAGATCGAAAACCTGTTGTGGCAGACCATCGCGGGAACGTGGCGCCCGGACGGACCCATCGAAATCGACAGGTTGGTGGGCTATCTGGAGAAGGCATCGCGCGAACAGAAATCGTGGACCACCTGGACGGATTCGGCAGACGATCAGGAGCAAGCACTCTACTCGTACGCTACAGCGATCCTCTCCAATGAGGAGACTCTGGCTGATCTAGCCGATGCGTACAACCACACGCAGGAATCCCGGGACGTCACCACGCTGTCCCAAAAGGTTCTTGCGCTCACCATCATGGGTGTTGCCGATACCTATCAGGGCGAAGAGATCACACAAAACTCGCTCGTTGATCCGGACAACAGGCGCCCGGTGGATTACGACGGGCTTAAGGAGATGCTTGCGGATCTTGATGGGCGTGAGTCCCTGCCCTCTGGTGCAAGCCTTGACCAGAAGAAGCTCTGGATCACCTCGCGCATCCTGCGGCTACGCAGGGAACGCCCACAAACATTTGCCTCTCCAGTGTCCGGATTTTCTCCACTGCCCGTGACAACCGGCCACGCCTATGCGTTCACTCGCACGTTCCAAGGTATTCCAGATGTTGCCGTCATCGTCCAGCGCCTGCCCCACCAGCTGGGAGAAAACGGGGGCTTCGGAACTAACACAGTGGTGTTGCCCGAAGGCCAATGGCGCGATGTACTCAGCGGCAACGAGTTCAGTGGCGGCCCCGTGGAGCTGGCGAGCGTGTTTGACTGCCTGCCCGTGGCCGTCCTAGCACAAGGAGAACCCCAACATGGCTGACAACCTTCGCGTGTGGGCACCGAAGGCCCACGAACTGATCCTGCATCTGGACGCATCGGGTGAGCAAACACCCATGGTTCCGGTGGGACCCGAGCCCGAAGCTGGCTGGTGGTCCAGCCCAACTCCACTCGAATCCGGCACCCGGTACTCGCTCACGGTGAATGGGGAGGGTCCATTTCCCGATCCGCGCACGCGCCGCCAACCTGAAGGTATCCACGGACCGTCGGAAATCGTGGATACATCCAGCTTCTTGTGGACGGACGATGAGTGGCACGGTGTGGATGCCCGAGGAGCGATCACCTACGAGCTCCACATCGGGACCTTCACTCCGGAAGGCACCTTTCAAGCGGCTGTTGAGCGGCTCGCGCACCTGAAGGATCTCGGGGTGGACATCGTGGAGGTCATGCCCATTGTTCCGGTGCCCGGCACGCGCAACTGGGGATATGACGGTGTATCGCTGTACGCCGTCACGGAGAACTACGGCGGGCCCGAGGGCTTTGCCGCCTTCGTGGATGCCGCTCACACACTCGGCCTAGGTGTGTGCCTTGACGTGGTGTACAACCACCTGGGACCTGACGGCAATTACCTCAACGTTTTCGGGCCCTACTTCACCGATAAGCACGAGACGCCGTGGGGCTGGGCCGTGAATCTGGATGGCGAATCCAACGCGCCGGTGCGCCGCTACATCATCGAGAACGCCATGCAGTGGATTCGCGATTACCACGTAGATGCGCTGCGCCTAGACGCCGTGGCTTTCCTGATCGACGAGTCTGAGCGCCATCTTTTGGCCGACCTCTCGGATGAGGTGGCAGCCTATGCCAGTGCCACGGGCCGCAGGGTGTCCCTCATCGCCGAATCGGATCTCAACGATCCGCTCATGGTGACGCCAACCGAAGCAGGCGGGCGCGGCATGACGGGCCAATGGGATGACGATATCCACCATGCCCTGCACGCCTACGCCACCGAGGAGACCTTCGCCTACTACGGCGATTTTGTTCAGCCCGGTGCCCTCGAAAAGGTATACCGCCACGCATTCGCACACGATGGCAACTACTCATCGTTCCGCGGGGCAAACTGGGGATCCCCGGTGCCCCCGGGTACCGATGGCCACAGGTTTGTGGCTTGCACGGAGGATCACGATCAGGTGGGAAACCGGGCGATCGGTGACCGCCCGTCAGCCAAGCTGAGCTTCGGCCAGCTCGCGGCCCAGATGGGCCTTCTGTTGGGTTCGCCCTTCTCCCCCATGCTGTTCATGGGTCAGGAGTGGGCCACACGCACGCCGTTCCAGTTCTTCACGGATCACGCGGGAGATCTGGGCAAGGCCGTGGAAGAGGGCCGCATCAACGAATTCAAGGATTGGGACTGGCTCTCGATCTACGGCGATGATGCCTCCATAACCGTCCCCAACCCGCAGGACGCGCAGACCTTCACCGATTCCATCCTGCCGTGGGGCGAGGAGGAAAGCGGCCAACACAAGGCGTTTTTAGACTTCGTCACTCAGGCGATCGCCCTGCGCAAGGCCAGCCCGGACATCGCAGCCGGAGATTTGCAGAACACGGAAATCGTGCGGCTTGGCCGGACCGGCTACCTGCGGCGCGGCGCTGTATTCATCGCCTACTCGTTCGAACCGGACAGCCGGGTTGCCTTGCCAGCCACCGAGCTGGAGCCTGCC
>NZ_JBQCZW010000056.1:0-8795 GCF_052089425.1 Ancrocorticia sp.
TCCGGAGAAACGAGTTGGGCAAGCGTTGAAGAATCCACGCGGCTATTCTCTCATGACGTGCCAGCCGTGCCGGTCCTCACGATGCTCCCGCCGTGCTGAGGACGGAGCCTCCCATGGCATATTCACGGAACAACACAATTTTCGAAAACGCGTTGTTGCACTCCACCCAAAATGTTAGCCTGTGAGATGTGGCTCACAACCATGGAGCTTCTCGGGTCTGTTCGATCATTGTTGTTCGTTCGGATTGTGAAGCTAGGTGAGCAGCGCCGCTGATTGCAATACGGCAGTCGCGGAGACAATCCCCCGAGAGCTTTCCAAAATAAACGGTGCATAGCAGCACACGTAGGCGAGCGACGCAGTTGGGAGGTCTCACCCGCCGCATTCACAACAATGACAAACCCCGGAATCACCACACGCCAGAAAGGCAATGAACTCATGAGACTTTCACGACGACTAGGTGCAATCGGAGGAGCGAGCGCGCTTGTAGCCTCTTCTTTGGCTCTCGGCCTAGCATCGCCACCCGCAGACGCGACAACAGAGCAAACCGCCACGGCACAAACCGCGACAGTGCGAACCGAAACAACCGAGGACCAAGCCACTCCCGAGGAACAAGCGGCAGTTGCTGGTCCTGAAACCTGTATCACCACGGAGGAGGACGGATCGTTACGAATCCTCGAGCCGGGAGACTGCGCGCAGTTCGGTAAAGCGGGTCAGGGACGAACGGATGAAACGGCCCGAAACGTCATTCTGATCATCGGCGATGGAATGGGCGAACAAGAACTGACCGCTGGACGAAACCATCTGGAGGGTGCGGCCGGACGCTTCGCGGGTTTGGATGACTTTGTTGCCACCGGCAAATACACCCATCATTCGGTCAACAAGGATGGCTCCTTCCAGTACAGGACGGATTCGGCATCCTCGGCCAGTGCGTGGGCCACGGGAGCCAAGACGTATGACGGCGCCATTGGTGTTGATCTTGCGGGCGAGCCTCTGGAAAACTTGCTCGAAATCGCTAAGAAGGACGGGATGCGGACCGGCAACGTGAGCACCGCTCAGGTTCAGGATGCCACTCCGGCCGCGATGTCCTCGCATGCTCTTGATCGCAATTGCTACGGACCAAACGAAGAGAGCAACTCCGAGACGTGTCAGGGTGATGATTTTTCCACCCAGTACCGCGAGAATGGCGGACTCGGATCGATCTCCGAACAGATCGTTGACCTGAGGCCCGATGTCACGCTTGGTGGCGGCTGGGGGCCGTTTGAGGAGGATGTTGTGGAAGGTGGGGAAGGACGTAACCCTTACCTTGATAACACCACCACGTGGACAGCCGGGGACACCGTCCGTGAAAACGCTGAAGCAAACGGCTTTCAGGTAGTCAACAATGCAGACGAGCTCAGTAGCATCACAGAAGCCAATCAGGATGCACCTGTGTTGGGGCTGTTCAACGAAGGGCACATGACCCGACGCTACGAGCAAGTTGCGCCTACCTCCGGAGGAAGCCAAGATTCACCCACGGAATGCGTAGCTGCTGATAGGGGCGGCGAACCCGAGCTGGTGGACATGACGAACAAGGCCATCGAACTGCTCGATGATCCAGAGGCGGAGGAAGGATTCATGCTCCAGATCGAGTCCGCCTCGATCGACAAGGGAGCCCATGACGCAGATGCATGTGGAACACTGGGCGAGATGGGACAGGCTGACGAGGCCGTCCGTGCCGCACTGGACTTCGCTGAAGAAGATGGCGAAACACTCGTTATCGTGACATCAGACCACTCGCAGTCAACTCAGATTGTCGAGGACGATACTGAGACAGTTTCGGCCACCACTCGCGTGACCACCGTGGACGGTGCACATCAATCCATCGGTTACAGTACGAAGCCTTTGGATGAGATCCTGAATGATCCGGACGTGTCCCTACAGCACACCGGCAGCCAGTTGCGCATTGCCGCATACGGCCCCGGAGCTGAAAACGTTATCGGGCGCAGCGACCAGACGGACCTTCACTACACCATCGCCAATGCGTTGGAGTTGGGCGATTGGGAGGTTGCTGAGGTGAATCCTGATCTCGGGGTGGATGTCTCTCAGGCAGCCGATCCCGTTGATGCGGTGGAGTCATGCTACATGGTTGGTGGCGATGGGTCCGTTGTGCCCGGTGCTGGTGACTGTGCGCAGTTTGGTACAGAAGGACAGGGTATCGATGACGAGGAGGCCCAGAACGTGGTGATCGTCATTGCAGATGGCACTGGCGATTCGGAAGTCACGTCCGCCCGTAACTACCTGCACGGCGCAAACGGGCGTTTCGCTGGGATCGATGAGCTGCCTTTCACGGGTTCAGCCACCACCTTCTCGTTGGATGCTGAGACTGGCTTACCGGACTATGTGACCGATTCGTCCGCGTCCGCATCGGCGTGGACCACCGGCACGAAAACGTATGACGGTGCAGTGGCAGTGGACCGTGAAGGAAACCCGGTGGTGACCCTCGCGGAGCTTGCCCGCATGGACGGCATGAAGGTTGGCAACGTCTCCACCGCTGAGCTGCAGGATGCCACGCCAGGCTCCTTCGCCGCCCACGCACTTGATCGCAAGTGCTATGGACCGGAAGAAGGCAAGAACGATGAATCCTGTCAGGGCGAGGACTTCGCATCCCAATACCGTGAGAACGGCGGCATCGGATCGATCTCTGAACAGATCGTGGATCTGCGTGCTGACGTCACTCTTGGTGGCGGTTCAGCGGCCTTTGACCAGATCGTCCAAGAGGGAGGCAACTGGGGTGGTAACACGTGGACGGAAGGTGAATCCGTTGTTGCCAACGCTGAGAACCAGGGCTATCAGGTGGTAACCACTGCCGATGAACTTGACGGCATCTCCGCTGCTAGCAGCGAGGAGCCCGTTCTGGGGCTGTTCGCTGAAGGCAACTTCCCACGCAACTACGCCCAGTCCATCCCGGAAACTGACGGGGCTTCCCAAGAAAGCATCGAATGCGTTCCCAACCCGGATCGTCCGGAAACCATTCCTGGCTTGGATCAGATGACCGCCAAGGCGCTGGATATGCTCCAGAACGATGACGGCTTCCTTCTTCAGATCGAAGCGGCCTCGGTTGACAAAGCCAATCATGAAGCAGACTTCTGCGGCATGGCAGGCGAATTCGAAGAGTATGACCTTGCCGTTCAAACGGTGCGTGATTGGGTAGAGGAGACGGGTGAACCCACCTTGCTCATCGTGACTACGGACCATGCGCACGCCTCGCAGATCACGGGCGTGGATGAGAACACCGCTGGTCTCACCAGCAAGGTTGTCACCGCTGATGGTGACGACATGGTGATCAACTGGGCCACCGCTGCCTCGAACGATCATGAGGTGGCTCTAGGTAACCAGAACCACACGGGTTCTCAGGTACGGGTTGAGGCTGAAGGCCCCGGCGCGCAGAACATCCTCGGCCAGATCGATCAGACTGATATCGGGTTCGTGGTGACGAACGCTTTAGGGCTCGATTTCGTCAATCATGATGTTGACCTGACTGCTCAGTGGGATCAAGATTCGCAGTACCCAGTTTCGGGTAGTAGCGGGAGCAACACGGTCTGGGTTGTGGTGGGTGCAATCGTTGTGATCGCACTGCTTGGCGGGCTTGTCTACGTGTTCTATGCCAGAAGGAAGCAGGCAGAATAGCCGAACATAAGCGGCGAGTGCTGGCGCGTTGACAGAAACGCGCTAGCACTCGCCTTGACCGAGTGCTAATCGCGGCCTATCCTTCTTAGTGGACGTAGCTTCGGCTACGGCTTGTGCCCGGTTCGGGCCCGGCCCCCGCGACGGCGGGTCCCGCGGCTAGGCATTACTGACCAAAGCACGAGTTATAGAAGGGGGATCCGCAGTGTCGGTCTCCATCAAGCCGCTTGAGGATCGTATCGTGATCCAACAGCTGGAAGCAGAAACAACAACCGCATCGGGCCTTGTCCTTCCGGACACCGCAACCGAGAAGCCGCAAGAAGGCAAGGTTGTATCCGTAGGCCCAGGCCGTGTGGATGATAATGGCAACCGCGTTCCAGTGGACGTTGCTGAAGGCGACGTTGTCATTTACTCCAAGTACGGTGGTACCGAGGTCAAGTACGGCGGCGAGGAGTTCATGATTCTCTCCGCTCGTGACGTCCTCGCAGTTGTTGCGAAGTAACGCTCAGCTGATAAACGAGAACAAGAAGCGCCCGGTTCACCCCGGGCGCTTCTTGCTGCCTGAGGGCGGGCGTGGCGTGGTCCATAATGCGCGGGGAAAACGCACACAGTTACCATGGAGACGTGATCACACCTGATGAGAACCCCTTCGCAATGGTTGGCTTAACGTATGACGACGTCCTTCTTCTGCCTCAGGCAACGGACGTTATCCCTTCCGAGGTAGAGACCTCTAGCAGGCTCACTCGGAAGATCACTCTGAGAACCCCACTGATTTCCGCAGCCATGGATACCGTGACCGAATCGCGTATGGCGATTGCCATGGCACGGCAAGGTGGAATTGGCATCATCCACCGCAACCTTTCGCCCCAAGATCAGGCCCAGCAGGTACGCGTTGTTAAGCGCTCCGAATCTGGCATGGTCCAAGATCCTGTGACAGTTGGCCCCGAGGCCACAATTGCCCAGCTTGATGAGCTGTGCGGCAAGTACCGCGTGTCCGGCCTTCCCGTTGTGGAGGACGGCAAACTGATCGGTATCATCACGAACCGGGATCTGCGATTCATCCCAGAAGATGAATTCGCCCAGCGCAGCGTGCGTGACACGATGACCCCCATGCCCCTCGTGACGGCCCCGTCCGATGTGAGCAAGGAAGAGGCCTCCCGCCTTCTAGCGCAGCACAAGATTGAAAAGCTACCGCTGATTGATGATGAAGGAAACCTCTCTGGCCTTATCACCGTCAAGGACTTCGTCAAAACCCAGCAATACCCGAATGCCTCAAAGGACGCCCGCGGACGCCTCCTCGTAGGAGCGGGCGTTGGCTACCTATCCGATTCTTGGGATCGTGCCCTGCTGCTCGCAGAGGCCGGCGCCGATGTGTTGGTGGTGGATTCGGCCAACGGGGAGGCGAAGCTGGCACTGGACATGATCCGGCGCATGCGCGCCGATTCCGCCTTTGACGAGGTGGAGATCATCGGTGGAAATGTGGCCACGCAGTCCGGCGCTCAGGCGCTAATAGATGCGGGTGTGGACGCCGTCAAGGTGGGCGTTGGCCCTGGCTCGATCTGCACAACCCGGGTCGTGGCAGGCGTTGGCGTTCCCCAGATCACCGCGATCTACGAATCGTCCAAGGCGTGCGTCCCCGCCGGTGTTCCATTGATCGCTGATGGTGGCCTGCAATACTCAGGCGATATCGGCAAGGCGCTTGTGGCCGGTGCGGATACCGTGATGCTCGGTTCCCTCCTCGCAGGGTGTGATGAGACTCCTGGCGATCTCGTGTTCGTCAACGGCAAGCAGTACAAGCACTACCGCGGTATGGGATCGCTGGGTGCCATGTCCTCTCGCGGAAAGCGTTCCTATTCCAAGGATCGCTACTTCCAGTCCGATGTCAGCTCCGATGACAAGATCATCCCTGAAGGTATTGAGGGTCAAGTGCCCTTCCGCGGCGTTCTGGGATCTGTCCTGTACGAACTGGTGGGCGGGCTTCACCAAACCATGTTCTATTCAGGCGCGACCACAGTTGCTGAGCTCAAGGAGCGCGGGCAGTTCGTGCGAATGACTTCTGCGGGTTTGCGCGAATCTCACCCGCACGATGTACAGATGACAGTTGAAGCACCCAACTACAGCGGGCGCGCCTAGGGCCTCAGGTTGCCCTAGAGCGGCCGCGTCACGGGCCACGCCTGCGGATCGCCGGCACTTTGCCGGCCACTTTCTTCGGCCTTCTTGTTGAGGAAGCCAATGAAATCCGCGTGCGTGGCCTTTTCGCGCCCTTGTACGTCCTCAAGTGATTCGTTGGCTACCTCCGGGTGTGCCCGCATCATTGCCGCTAAAACTTTGAGAGTGGCCAGAACGTCCGCCTCAGCATTGTGGAAATCGCCGTCCACGCTCACACCATAGTGGCGGACCAAATCCTCGAGCCGGCGCTTGCCCTTGCGATAGCGATCAACCGACTTGTCGAGAAGATAGGGGTCCACAACAGGGAAGATGTCCCCTCCCAGACGTGAGGCAAGTGTGGCGAGCCCGTGGCGAGCCAGCTCGTGTTCGATGAGCGTGACATCGTAGGAAGCATTGAAGGCCACGGCGGGGTAGCCCTGACTCATGTGGGCGGCAAGCTTCGCGGCAATTTCCTCCAGCACGTCTTCGATTGGGCGGCCTTCGCTGCGTGCCTGCTCCGTGCTGATGCCATGCACTGCGCTGGCCTTTTCGGGGATCTCCACGCCGGGATCCGCGAGCCAGTACATCTTGTTCACCTGACCGCCGGGAAGCATCTCAACAATGGAGCAGGTGACCAGCCTGTCCTGATCGGGGCGCACGCCGGTAGTTTCTGTATCAAAGCCAATGATGGGGAGTTCTGTCCACATGATGAGTCCTCTCGTAACCTGCATCTAAGCCTAACGGGAGCTTCCCACATGTAAGCTATGGGACGTGAGTGAAATCGAGATCGGACGAGGCAAGAGGGCAAGGCGCGCTTATACACTGGACGATGTTGCGGTGGTGGCGTCCCGGCGTACGCGTGACGTACGCGAGGTTTCAACGTCTTGGCAGTTTGACGCTTACCACATGGATGTTCCGATTCTCTCTGCACCCATGGATTCTGTGACGTCCCCGGCTTCAGCAATCGCCATTGGAAAACTCGGGGGAGTGGGAGTACTTGATCTTGAGGGCCTGTGGACCCGATACGAAGATCCAGATCCACTCCTCGAAGAGATTTCTCACCTAGGCGCTGGCGATGCTACTGCCCGCATGCAGGAGATCTATTCAGAATCCGTTAAGCCCGAGCTACTGCGGGAGAGGCTTCTGGAGATTCGCGAAGCGGGTGTGACGGTAGCCGGAGCACTTTCGCCCGGGCGCACGCAGGCCCTGTGGCGCACAGTGGTAGATGCCGGCGTGGATATCTTCGTTATTCGCGGAACAACTGTGTCCGCAGAACACGTGTCCGCCAACAGGGAGCCGCTCAACCTCAAGCGGTTCATTTATGAGCTGGATGTTCCCGTGATTGTGGGTGGTTCTGTGACCTACAACGGTGCTCTCCACCTGATGCGAACGGGTGCTGCTGGTGTGTTGGCCGGATATGGCGGTGGGGCTGCATCCGCCAACCGTCGCACTGTAGGCATCACCTCGCCCATGGCCACGACCATCGCGGATATTGCCGCCGCGCGCCGCGATTATCTAGACGAATCATCCGGGCGTTACGTTCACGTGATTGCTGACGGATCGATCAGCCGATCTGGTGATCTTGTTAAGGCCGTGGCCTGTGGAGCGGACGCCGTGATGCTGGGCACCGCGCTTGCCCGAGCTACGGAGGCTCCTGGCCGCGGATGGCACTGGGGCGCCGAAGCGCGCCATTCTCGCCTGCCCAGAGGCGAACGAGTGGGTGTGGAACGTGCAGGAACGCTTGAGGAGATCCTGTTTGGACCCTCGCATTCAGCAAACGGCATGACCAATCTGATGGGCGCGCTCCGCCACGCCATGGCCGCCAACGGTTATTCGGATGTCAAAGAGTTCCAGCGCGCCGAACTTATTGTGACCAACAGCTGACCGGGGAGGAAGCCATGGCCAATGCACATCCGGGCACGAGCAAGACAAGCGGCGCCATCGAGCGCATCCTTGAGATGATCGCGAACGAGGCGCTTGAGCCGGGCCAGCGCCTGCCATCCGAACGTGCGCTCGCGGCGGATTTGAAGGTCTCACGTGCAACCGTGCGCGAAGCCATTATGGCTCTGCAGATCGCCGGGCGGGTTGAGAGCCGCTCGGGAGACGGCACCTACATCCTTGAGGCCCCGGCACAGATCGGCGATGCCGCCCTGAAAGTCCAGACTGGTGTGGACATTGCTGATGCGTTGGAATATCGGATGGCCACTGAGATTTCTGCCGCTGTGCTCTCGTGTGCTCGCGCCCGCCGCTCAGACGTTATGCGGATGCAGGCCGTTGTGGAGGCCATGTCAGAATGCCTTGAGGATGATGATTACGAGGGTTATCTTGATGCGACCTATGATCTTCACCTTGCGATTGGGCAGGCCTCACACTCCAAGAGGCTCGGCACAATACACCGAGCGCTGACGGAACAAACCCGCGATGAGGAATGGCTTCTGGCCGAGAGCTACACATCCGAGGTTGCCGCACATTCCATGCAGCTGCATCGCGAGATGGTCAGCGCGATCGCCGCACGGGATGTTGGACGCACCGCACACGCGGTGCAGGCTCACTATGTGGAGTTCCCCGCTCTGGTTGAAGGATAGAGCCGGTCATTTTCCACAGAGCCCGTCATTTTCCACGGCTCTTCGATTCATTATTGGTCTTACCAATGGTTGGCGCAGGCGCCGAGTGCCGCGGGGGAAATTCGCCGTCGTCGTCATCAATTCCCACTCAGAACCGGAATTTTCCCGGGAACTTGCCCTCCCATGTCCTCAATAGTGCCTGCTGCGGCACGTTTGGTGCACACCAACAATCGGCTCAAATCGTATGATTAGTTTGACATGGCGCGCACCACATTACGTAACCAAAAAGACCTGTATGCATAGCATTTGATCACTCTCTGTGAGCCATAATACGATGCATAGACATGACGTATTTATGATTTAATGGGCTCTTCACAGTTGGGGGTGTAGGAGTTGGTTTGTGAATCCTCCGGTTTCGAG
>NZ_JBQCZW010000057.1:0-8416 GCF_052089425.1 Ancrocorticia sp.
GGTCCTCGGACCGGATCAT
The DNA here is from genome assembly GCF_052089425.1 of Ancrocorticia sp. NCBI lineage: Bacteria > Bacillati > Actinomycetota > Actinomycetes > Actinomycetales > Actinomycetaceae > Ancrocorticia > Ancrocorticia sp. The sequence goes on from NZ_JBQCZW010000057.1 coordinate 20, forward strand.
CACCACACCAACCGGACACCACTACCACTCCACAGCACCACCCATCACACCCAACCTCAACAGACGAATCTAGTGCTCAAACCACTCATTCACCCGAGAAACGATCTCGCGATCGAATGCATCATCGCTATGGTGCTCGTTGATCCATGTGGCGAATGATCCTCCTGCCGCAGCGTCCAGTTCGGCGTGGCAGGATTGCGGATCGGTGAGTGCTCGGAAGAGCATGTCCTGTGCCTCGTCGGCGGAGGAATACAGGTAGGGGTAGTCCTCCGGAAGCAGAGCGCGGGCCCACGGCAGATCCGGGAACACGCCGATCACGCCAGATCCCATCGCCTCCACATAGGCCATTCCGTAGGCTTCTTCGGTGGCTGTGGCTAGGAACGCCCGTGTGCGGGCAAGTGCCTCGTAATATGAGGTTCGCTCTGCCGTGAGAGGGCCAACCCACACCCAATTCAGGCGGGAGAAGGACATTGCCTTCTCGCTCACCAGATGAGTTTCGTGCAGCCTCATCTCTGCTCTCAGTGGTGTGCGGGCCCGCACCTTCTCGACGATTTGACGGAACATATCCGGGCGCTTCGTGCTGGTCAGGTAGATGGCGGGGTATAGAACAACGGGCACGTCCGGTTCGTTGCGTGGCTGGACGTGGTCTACCCGGAATCCGAGATTCACCCACGCCAGCTTCGCCTGTGCGGATATATCCGATGTAGTCCGCTTAGATACGATCTCTCGAACCTCTGATGCGGTTCGGTGAGAGGAGGCGAAGGTGGGGAACAGCGCGCAGGACAGTGCGAACATCTGCTTCTCCACCCGGTGTTCGATATCGCGCACCGGCCACCAGACGAAGTTCATGATCTGCGGCTGAACCGTTCCTCCCGATGCATGGAACACGGTTCTCCACACATCCACGGAATCGAGCACGTCCATGTTGATAATGACCGAATCCTCTGGATCGATAAACTCCAGTGGCACAACGTCAAACCCCTCGCAGCGGCGCGGAGCTGGGCCCACCAGCGTGGCGCCGGGGAACAACCGGAGGAAGCGCCGGACAAGAGTGGGTCCAGCATCCTTGCCCGCCACATGCCCGTCTTCGGTGATGATGGTGGAATCGCGTTTGATAAATACGTGCATGGCTTACTCGCTAATCTCGGTTTGGATACGCATCCCGTAGAAGGAGCGGTAGATGAAGAACACTGACACGAGGAAGAACACCGCGGCGGCGATGTGGACAGTTAGAGACATACCCAATGAGGTCAGTCCAACCGCTAGCTCAACGGCGAGCATTCCAAAGAGTGTGGTGAACTTGATGATTGGGTTCAAGGCGACGGAGCTCGTGTCCTTGAACGGATCTCCCACCGTATCGCCCACGATCGTAGCGTCGTGAAGTGCGGTTCCCTTGGCGTGCAAATCGGTTTCCACAACCTTCTTGGCGTTGTCCCACGCGCCGCCGGCATTCGCCATATAGATCGCTTGGTACAGGCCAAAGATCGCCAACGAAATGAGATAGCCGATCATGAGATAGGGCTCTACGAAGGCGAAGGCCAACGTGGAGAAGAACACGGCCAAGAAGATGTTGAGCATTCCCTGCTGTGCATACTGCGTGCAAATCTCAACCACGGCACGCGAGTCCTTCTCCGAGGCACGTTCGTTCCCACTATCAAGCTTGATGTGCTCTTTGATGAACTCGACTGCTCGATAGGCGCCGGTCGTCACGGCCTGCATTGACGCGCCAGAGAACCAGTACACCACCGCACCGCCGAGGATCAGCCCGAGGAGGAAGGGAGCATGCAAGATCGATAGGTTCTCCACGTTGTTGGTCAGGCCCTCCGTGAGGCCGATGATGATGGAGAAGATCATGGTGGTAGCGCCTACCACCGCGGTGCCGATGAGGACCGGCTTGGCCGTGGCCTTGAAGGTATTGCCCGCCCCGTCGTTTTCTTCCAGCATGTACTTGGCGGTTTCCCAGTTGGGAGCAAACCCGTGTTCGGTGCGAATCTCCTCATCGATGCCATCGACCTGCTCGATCTGGGAAAGCTCGTACACAGACTGGGCGTTATCGGTGACAGGACCGTAGGAATCCACGGCGATGGTCACGGGGCCCATCCCCAAGAATCCGAAGGCCACAAGTCCGAAAGCGAACACGGCCGGGGCGATCATGTATTCTTCGAGTCCCGTTGTGGAGATGCCGAATGCTACGGCCATCAGGCCAACGATGGTGATGCCCAACCAGTAGGCAGAGAAGTTACCGGCAACGATTCCGGAGAGAATGTTGAGCGAAGCGCCGCCTTCACGCGAGCTCTTCACCGTTTCACGAACGTGGCGGGACTTCGTTGACGTAAAGGCCTTCACCAACTCCGGGATAAGAGCTCCTGCCAGTGTGCCGCAGGTGATGATCAGCGCGAGCTTCCAGCCCAGTCCGTTTTCTCCGTTGCCCAGAACAGCGCCGGTTGTGGCAAATGTGAAGGCGATGCAGATGATCGAGGTGAGCCACACGAGCGAGGTCAGCGGGGTCTCAAAGTTCATCTCCTTGGCGTTCTTGTACCTGCGGGCCACCCATGCGTGGTTGATGGCGTAGGCGATGCCGGAGGCCACCACCATTGCGGCACGCACGGCAAAGATCCAAACGAGCAGTAGGCCCTGCATGGCAGGTTCTTCAACCGCCAAGATAATAAAGGTCACCAAAGCAACGCCTGTGACGCCGTAGGTTTCAAACCCGTCAGCCGATGGACCAACTGAATCGCCTGCGTTATCGCCCGTGCAATCGGCAATCACGCCGGGATTGCGCGGATCGTCCTCATCGATCTTGAATACGATCTTCATGAGGTCAGAGCCAATATCGGCGATCTTCGTGAAGATGCCGCCCGCAATTCGTAGTGCAGATGCGCCAAGAGATTCGCCAATGGCAAAGCCGATGAAGCATGCACCACCGATATCGCGCGGCAGGAAGAGCAGGATGACCAGCATCATGATGAGCTCGAGTGAAATGAGCACCATTCCAATGGACATGCCAGATTTTAAGGGGATCTGGTGGGTAGGCAACGGCTTACCCTCAAGGGAGGCAAAGGCCGTTCGCGAATTCGCGAACGTATTCACGCGAATGCCGTACCAGGCCACGATGTAGGAGCCCGCCATACCCAGCAGACTGAAGAACACGATGATGGACACACGCGACCACGCGAATCCCACAAGGAACTTGTAGTAGCCAACGATCACGATCGTGATGAATATCCACAGGATCAACAAGAACTTGCCCTGCTTGGTCAGATACGCCTTACAGGTGGTGTAGATGAGCTCGGAAATGTTGAGCATGGAGCGGTGCACGGACAGCTTGCGTAGCTGCATGTAGCTGAGCATTCCAAACCCCAGTCCACACAGGCAGATGACCATCCCGATGATCAGCAGGGTGTGGCCCGTTGCCCCGATTGCCGTGGGAACGTCATCCAACGTGGGAAGAACAAGACTGGCCTCCCCACCGTGAACAATGCCTTCATCGCCTTCACCTCCTCCTGAACTACATCCGGAGAGTAGGGCTAGTGCCGCTAAGACAGGTAGAACGCGAATAATAAGTTTTGATTGCATGGTTCCTCTGGTGTCATGGTGTTCTGCATCACCCTCGAACTTAGGTGATGTGAGCCGGCGGTGCAGCACATTTGCTTCATGCGTTGAGGACTGCTGGACGTTCGTGCACTGTCGGATGCCCGATTTGGGCACTTGGTCCTACGTGTTGTGAGCGGCGGTTGGAGCGGATCGCCGTCGTCGTCGTCAAAAATCGAAGTAACCACCCAGTAGTCCAACGGCAATACGATTGAAACGGACCTCGGGTAATCTGTGAATCCACGCGAAGCCCTGAGGAAAGGACATCTCATGCATGTGGACTATCCAGTAGATTTTGACCAAGATCCCGGTCTATTGACATTTACGTTCGGTGGCAAGGAAGCCGTTGCCGAAGTACCGGCTCCGGCCACGCTTTCCACCTCGACGCTCGATGCTTTTGCGGGGCGACTCGACCGTCCGGATATGTTGCCTTCGGACGCTGATTTGCAGGGATACCTCAATCCGCAAACGGGTCCCTTCTTCATTCCGCAGGCTCATGCCGGAGACACGTTGGCAGTGCACTTCACATCCATCGTGCCCAAGTTCGATTTTGGTATTAGTACGCTGATGCACTTCTTTGGATCGCTGACGTCGACGCCGAAGACTCCCACGTTGCAGGACCCTCTACCCGAACGGCTGTGGTATTACAAGATTGACAAGGATCGCGGCATCGTCACCATGGATGCCAACGAATCCGAGCACACATTTGATTTCGCGATGGATCCCATGCATGGAACGGTAGGGGTCGCGCCTCCTTTGGGTGAGGTTCACTCCTCGCTCACGCCGGGTTCGTGGGGCGGAAACATGGACACTCCCGAACTGCGCCAGGGTGCGACGTGCTATCTGGGCGTCAACGTTGAGGGCGCAATGTTCAGCTTTGGCGATGGTCATGCGCGGCAGGGAGAAGGGGAGTCCTGCGGGACAGCTGTGGAAGCTGCGATGGATTCAACCGTTGCTCTGGATGTCGTATCCGGCTACTACACGCCGTGGCCGCGGATCGAAACGGACGACTACATCATGACCACCGGCTCCATCCGTCCGATGGAGGATGCCTTCCGGATCGCACATACAGAAATGGTGTATTGGATCAGCGAGATCACCGGGATGTCCACGATGGATTCCTATCAGTTCGCGTCCCAGACCTCGTTGACCCCGATCGCGAACGCCGTGGATACCGTGTACACCGTTGTGTGCAAGATTCCCAAGGCCATGTTGCCTGGCGTTCAGGTGTACGGCGGGGTGCACGAGCGATTGAAGGCCATGTAGCGATGCCCGTCCGGTAGGCTGGGTGGGGACCAAGGTCCCGAATGACCTCAAGCGACCGTGAAGGATGGACCCATGGCCACTGTAGGCGACAAGACACTCGCGTCACAGCCCGAACTCTTCGAACTGGCTGAATCTCCGCAAACCGCGAGAATCTACAAGATGTTGGGGGTGATGGTGTTTCTTATTGGCGCGGGGTTCTTTACCTTCAGCCTTGTCAACGGCGTGGTTTTCATGATGATCTTTTCTGCGCTCATGGCGTTGGTCAGCCCCTTCGTCTTCTGGGACATGGCCCGCAAGGCGAGAGAATGGCGGCTGCGCGATGGCCGCACGCTGAGGCGCGATTATATGGCGCTGCGGGAGAACCCGGAGAAGGCGTGGGAGCGCCTTGCAACGGGGGATCCGGGCGTCTACACGCCCATGAAGGCTGGCGGGGATACGGAACATGCGACGGACTTCATCAGGGCCTTTTGGCCCGAGGATGAGCAGATCACCTACATTGTGGTGGAACAGGGCAAGGAGCCCTCGCCGATCATCACGCTTCACGGTGAGCAGCACGAGCTGTTCCAGCAGGCGCGGGCGAGGGGACTGGGTAGGCGGTTCGTGGGGCCGGGGCCATCGTCATCGCGAGAATCGCCTCCCAACAGCTCGGATCGCCCGTTCAGCGAAGAATCTGACGGGAATGCGTGGAGTTAGGCCCCATCGGCAACTGTGGTCAAAGCATCCCCTCCCAGGAGGAGAAGCTCCATCGTGTGATCGCTGATCGCTGTGGCGTCATCGCTGCCAGCTATGAGGATCACGCTGACTCTCTCGCCCGATTCTGTTTGGCCCGTCCACGCGCCAGCGACCACTCCGGGAAGCGATCCTCCCTTGAACCAGAGGTTCTCATAGCCCTCAACCGGTACACCGGTATTGGCACCAAGGATCTCTCCAATTTCCGGATGCTCATCGCTTGCGGCCACGAGTTGGTCAAGCACTCCGGCTACCTCCTGCGGGCTGGCGGCCCATGTGGGGGATGAGACTTCGGACGTTGTTAGGTCAAGACCGGTGACATCCACGGTCAGCTCCGTCAGGTCATCGAGGATTGCGGCGCGGCCGGCTGTATCTGCCGATGCGTAATCTTCCGTCAGCTGCGGCGCATCCTCGCCCCACACCAACTCGAAGAACTGGCGCGTGGTAGCTACCGGGCGCATATGCTCGGGCACAAGGGCATCAATACTGTCTCGGCCAACGGCCCCGATGAGCAGGTCAGTCGCGGTGTTGTCGCTGATCTCGATCATCTTCTGGGCGGCCTCGCGCACCGTCACGGTAGTTCCATCGGGTTCATCCTGAAGCTCACCGCTGGGCAGGCTCTTGTTTGCTTCTGTGACAGTCAGCTCATCGTCCCAGTTCAGATCACCAGACTCCACGGCTTCCACCACTGCGAGCAGGACCCATAGCTTGAAAGCAGAGCCGATGGGAGCCACATCGTCAGCGCCCTGCGACGCGAGTGTTTCGCCCTCGCGGGTCACGATGTAGTTGACGTCCATCGGTAGGTCATCTAGACGTGATTCCACCTCATCGAGTGAGGTAGCCGCCTCGTGATCGATGTCTGGGGTGAACAGCAGGCCCGTGATCGTGCCGTCGGACGTCACGACAATCTGGACAACGAAGGGATCGCCCTGCTCACCTGCGAAGGTAGCCGAGGCGTTGAGATCCTCGCCCGCGTAGTCACTGACAGTGAACGGCGCGGCTGGGCGGAGGTTCGTGTTGAACAAGGTGGTCAGATCCTCAAGCGAAACCTGAGCAATGAACTCATCCAAAAAGCGATCCTCGAGATCTGCCTCCGTGACATCTTCTTCTTGTTCGAGAATCTCGTGAACCCAGATCATGGCCTGACCGGCCGTTGTTTGAGGAATGGATACTGAGCTCCGCGAGGAGGGGCCGACCGATGGCGGTGAGGATGGTTCTGGATCGGAGGCAGAACCACACCCGCTCAGTATCAGGACGAGGCTTGTTGCCGCAGCCGCAACGACTGAGCGAATGTGGTTATGCATAACGATGGCTCCTAGAGAAGAGTTTCGATGGTCTGCCGTGCCCCATTTTCACGCAGGCTCGCGAGCGCGTTGGTGAACTCACGAACGAACGTTGTGTCAGCGCCGAGGCTACCAAACACGCGTTCGTTGGAGATGACCGCGGTGGCGTCACCATCACGCTGGCGTGCGACAAGCGGAAGGAGCTCGGGGGAGAGTTGATCATCGACTTCGATGCTTGTGCCGTTTTCTGCCGTGCCTTCCATTCCCAGTGTCCATGCTGCGCAGAGGGTGGCTCCGAGGGTGAGAGAGCGCCCGGCGGCAAGGTTCTCCCGCAGGGCCGCGATCACGAACTTTGGCATGCGATCCGATGCGTCTTGAGCCAACCTAGCCAGCGTGTCCGCGATGGCCTCGTTCGTGAACCGGACGAATAGCTCGTCCACGTATGCGGCAAGGTCCACGCCGGGCACGGGCGCCAGCGTGGGGATCGCTTCGCGTTCTAAGTAGGCGCGGATGAAGGCTTGAATGTCAGGATCCGCCGCTGCCTGATGAGCGAACTCCATGCCCAGCAACCGGCCCAGATGGGCGAGGGCCTGGTGTGATGCGTTGAGGAGGCGCAGCTTCATCAGTTCGTAGGGAACAACATCGTCAACAAGCTGGACGCCTGCGTCCTCATAGGGGGGCCTGCCAAGAGTGAACTTATCCTCCAGAACCCATTGTTCGAACGGCTCACAGGTTACTGGCCATGCGTCACTAATGCCGTATTCGCTTGTCACTAGCTCCACGTCAGCGGGAGTGGTGACCGGTGTAATCCGGTCCACCATGGAATTGGGGAAGGAAACGTTCGAATCGATCCAATCGGCCAGTTCGGGATCACTCATCCGAGCCTGCGCAACAACCGCACCGTGTGCGATCTTTCCGTTGCCTTGCAGGTTGTCACACGACATGACAGTGAAGGGCGGCAGGCCGGCTGCGCGCCTGCGGCGCAATGCCTCCACGATGTAACCAAACGTGGTGGAGGGTTGGTGGGGATTCTCGCTGTCTCGAACGGCGCCGGGGGAATCGGTCTTAAATTCTCCCGTGTCATCATCAGTGTTGTACCCGCCTTCGGTCACCGTGAGTGAAACGATCCGTGTTGTTTCACTGGTCATGGCGTCCAGTACCGCCTCAGGATCATCTGAGGCGAAGAGGAAGCCCGCGATAGAACCAATCACCGATGGTTCAATCTGGCCGTGGCTCTTGAGAACGAGGGTGTACAGGCCATCTTGGGCTGCCATCACATCACGCATGCGAGTGTCAGATGGCATGACACCAACACCCAAAATTGCCCAATCCGCGGCCTCGCCGTGGCGAAGGAGGCGGTCGAGGTACATCGCTTGGTGAGCGCGGTGGAAGTTTCCCAACCCAAAGTGAACGATGCCGGGTGTCAGCGACGATCTGTCGTATGGGGGATTGAGGGGTGACTGAATGAAACTCTCGAGGCTGGTTGATGCTGGCATGTTGATTGTCCTCCTCGTTGTGGAATCGTGGG
>NZ_JBQCZW010000058.1:0-3345 GCF_052089425.1 Ancrocorticia sp.
ACCACGGGCTTGAAGGCGAGCCTCCCTCGTAGGATCCGCCATGAATCCACACCATGACCGGTAGCTTCGTGCGGGGCTTGCCGGGAGCCGGCGTGAACACGTTGAGAACAAGTTTGTCATCGCCGGGGAAGCTGGGCTCCGGAATCGCCGTATCGTCTCCCCACAAGGCGCGGCGCTGAGGCGTTGCCCCATACTGCGTCGCGTCGCGCACGCCGTCCCATGGCTTGGCGGGAACCGGGGCCATGAACCGTAAATCTCCCACGGGAGGTTGTGCGAAGGGAATCCCCAAGAAGGCATAGGAACCCGACGCGCGGCACACTCCGTGTACCAGCCCGCACTGGGTCTCTACCACTTCTCGAGGTGTTTGGCGCACCCTTGCCCCTAACGCTGATCGGCCGTGCCAGCAACCTTGCTAACACGTTCTAGCAACTACCTTACAAGCTCTTCTCTTCTTTGTCCGTCAACTATTCAAACTTCTCGTAATTACACTCATCCTAATGAACGATTATTACCCGAAGGTTAACTGTGCACGAACATTGCGTAGGAGCACCGGGCACGAACGCTGCACACGGCCACCGAACACAGCGCGCGATCACTGCGTACGACCACCACACACGCCACCGGGCACGCCACCGGGCAGGCTGCCGCACACGCCGGAAGGCACACAAAAGCGGGGACCAGTTCACAACTACCGGCCCCCGCTCCTGCTACAAATCGAACTACTTCACACCAGCCATCAGCTTAAGGATGGGCTTGCGCACGAGGAACAGAACGATTCCTACGGCGATGGACGCCAATCCAATGATCAAGAAGTATGGCACCTCATTGTCCGTGGAATAGAAGGAGGAAAGCGAACCTGCCAACGATGATCCGAGGGAAACGGAGAGGAAGTACAACGCAACCATCTGTGAATGGAAGGCATGCGGCGAAAGCTTCGTGGCCAGTGATTGCCCAACTGGGGACAAGCACAATTCGGCCATGGTGAAGAGGAACAGCACCAGAACAATCGCCAGGAACGGCACCGAGTTGGCCCCGCCACCGCTGAATGGAATGAAGGCCAAGAAGGCGAATCCCATGATGATGGTCCCGAGTGCGAATTTCACCGGAGCGGACGGCTGGCGATCTCCCAGCTTGGTCCACATGGCAGCGAATACGCCGGCGAAGATGATGATGAACACCGGATTGATGGAGGTCACAACGCTCGGCGGAAGCTCGAACCCGAAAATGTCGCGGTTCAGGCGCTGATCGGAGTAGATCGCCACCACGGTGAACTGCTGCTGGAACAGTGACCAGAACACGGCGGACGCAAAGAACAGTGGCACGAAGGAGTACACGCGCGAGCGCTCAACACCGCTGATCTGCTTGCTCTTGAGGATGGTGCCGAACAGGAAGATGGCGGTCAGGAGCGTTAGGACAACAACAATGTTGGCCAAGCTTTCGGCAGCGATCAGTCCCAGCGAGACGATCAAGGCGATAACCAGAACAACAGCCACGATGGCGATTGCCCACACCGTCCGCTCGCGGCGGCTCAGGGGATTGGTGGGCTTAGAGCCCTCGTCCGTCAAAGTGTGGTGGCGCATGGCCAGATACTGAATCAGTCCAGCAGCCATTCCGATAGCAGCAAGCCCGAATCCCCAGTGGAAGCCCTTCCAGCCCCACACGGCGCTGGTGAGCAGCGGGCCAACAAGGCCGCCGATGTTCACACCCATGTAGTAAATGGAGAACGCAGCGTCGCGGCGATTATCGCCCTCTTCGTACAGATCGCCAACTGTGGTGGAGGTGGTGGTCTTCAGCGATCCAGCACCAACGGCAACACAAATAAGGCCAACGGCCAAACCGGCAACGCCGGGCAAAACTGCGAGTGCAAGATGGCCGATCATGACCAAAATGGCCGAGGAGAGCAGCGTCTTTTCCGCTCCCAGTATGCGATCGGCAATCCAGCCGCCAATCACGGAGGACAGGTACACGAGGCCGCCGTATGCACCCACGATCGAGGTGGCGGCAGCTTCGGTCATTCCCAGTCCGCCGTCAGTGGCGGAGTAGTAAATGTAATAGGCAAGTAATCCCTGCATGCCGTAGAAGCTGAAACGCTCCCACATCTCCACGCCTGCGAGGTTCGCGAGCCCCCACGGGTGTCCGAAGAACCCGCCTCTGCCCTTTTCGCTGGGCTCTACTTCGGTGGTCTGCTCAGACACACGCAACATCCCTTCAAGATCTTTGTGAGGCCGATGTTGATAGGCCCCAAACAATTTGTAGACCCTACCATCCCGGAAAAGCAGGCGGGCTCCACAGGTCCCATACTGCTACTGAGGACCCGGTAGGCGCCCAGCACACAAGATCTCAACATCCGACACAACCCGCATCGCCGCGGGGTTTATAGAAATTCGCTCAACCGTATACGGCACGCATAAAAACACACAGTGCAACGCAGCACAGTTCATTGCTCATAAGCGTAGAGCCGCGGCTCTACTTCTCTGGCGCCTGCAGCTTCCTGATCCCCAAAAAGAGGAGCGCGGCCGCCCCGGCAACTACGCCGCCCATACCAATATCGCGCCCGTCAATCCCGCTGCCCTCGAGTCCGTTCGCACCGATGGAAGTACGCGTGGGCACTGAAATGGGAGTTGCGGTTGGGCTCGGTTCATCCGAGAGATCCGGATCGGACACCGGTCCAGATTCGTCCGTAGTACCGGATTCGATTGGGAAGGGCCAGCTTGAGTTATTTGAGTTTGACGACGACGGCGAACTCGGCTCGCCCGCACTCCCCTCTGGCGAACTCGGTGAATCACTGGGGGAACTAGGCGAGGTGCCCGGAGAACTGGGGGTGTCACTGGGCGAACTCGGTGACTCACTCGGCGAAGTCGGTGTTTCACTCGGGGTTTCGCTGGGCGAATCAGTTGGTTCGCTGGGCTCACTGGGCGAAGGAGTTGGCGATGTGCCACGCTCAACCGTCAGGGCAACCGTTGCGGACGCCGACGTATCCTTTCCATCACTCACTGTATAAGTGAACGTAACCCGACCAGCAAACGTAGAGGAGGCGGTGAAAGTTGCCTTTCCATCCGAGGTCACACTGACCTTTCCCTGCTGGGCAGGCGGAGCCTTTTCGAGTTGATAGGTTAGGTCATCACCGTCCTCATCTTCGCCAAATAGGCTGAAACTAACCGATTTGCCTTGCTCAACTGATCCGGCTGAAATGGGCTCGGCCGTGGGCGGAGTGTTTTCCAGCTCAGGAGGGTCGGTTTCTTCAGGAGGCTCCGGCTCCTCGGGAGACTCAGAATCCTCGGGTAACTCGCCTTCTAAAGGTGGTGTTGTGCCGGTTGGAGGCGTAGGAATCTCGGATTCGGCGGG
>NZ_JBQCZW010000058.1:3445-5474 GCF_052089425.1 Ancrocorticia sp.
CTCTGCCTGTTCGCCCGAAGACGCACCAAAAGCGGGCCCCACGAGAAGCGTTGTGAGCCCGAGTGCCAATGCAAAAGCAAGGGACTTGATGCGCATATGCCCCAGATCAGGTTGACCTACAAGAACACTCTCACCTTACCAGTCTTTCGTAACCAATTCGTTATCTAATTTTGGGATCTTAGTCCCATGTGCTGAGCGAGGAATCGCCCCGTTAAGGAATCTGGATTGGCCGCGATCTCCTCGGGGGAACCCGTTGCCACGATCTTGCCTCCCGCCTGGCCGCCACCCGGGCCCATATCGATCACCGCGTCAGAATTGGCGATCACATCCAGATCGTGTTCGATCACCACAACGGTGGCGCCCTTGTCCGTCAGCCGCTGCAGTACGTAAATGAGGGTTTGCACGTCAAGCGGGTGCAGCCCAACGCTCGGCTCATCCAACACGAATACCGCGTCCGATTGATCCCGGTGCAGCTGATTCACCAGCTTGAGCCGCTGCGCCTCGCCGCCGGACAGGGCGGGGGTAGCCTCCCCCAACGTCAGATACCCCAAACCTAAATCATCGAAAGCCTTGAGCCTGCGCTCGACCTTTCGAAGCCCCGTTGTGGCACCGATCGCTTCGCGTACCGTCATTCCCAGAAGGTCGGGCAGGCTCACGCCGTCTCTCTGATACTGCCCAGCGCGAGGATCGAATCGGCTGCCGCCACAATCGGGGCAGGGAATATCAACATCGGGAAGGAACTGAACGTCCAGCGAAATCTGGCCGGTTCCCTCGCACCGCGAACACGAAAGCGATCCGGTGTTGTAAGAGAAGTCAGAAGCGGTGAGGCCATCGCGTTCGGCTTCCTCGGTACTCGCGTAGGCCTTGCGTAGCTCATCCATCACGCCCGAATAGGTGGCAACGGTTGAGCGCACATTAATGCCGATCGGCGTTGCATCCACAACATGCACCGATGTTCCCTCGGCTGAATCCAACGAAGCCACATGCTCGGGTAACGCCTTCCCCTTGTTTTCCGCCTCCAAAGCTGGCACGAGCGACTCGAGGATCAGGGTTGTTTTCCCGGAACCCGATACCCCGGTCACCGCGGTGATCTTGCCTCGCGGAATCGACACATCAAGCCCATGCACCGTGTGCAGCGGGTGGGTGGAAAGGTGGAGGGCTGGGGCGCCGTCGTCGTCAAAACTCCTCTGACGTACGATCACCGGTTCGCGCCCCGTCAAAAAACCGGCCAAACGCGATTCGTGGCTTGCGGCCACCTGTTCGGGCGTGCCCTGGGCGATCACCTCTCCGCCCTCGCGGCCCGAACCGGGGCCGATCTCCAGCAGGTGGGTGGCGGCGCGCAGGACCTGGACATCGTGATCCACGAACACCACCGAATTGCCATCGCTCAGGAGATCGTCCATCACACCGATCAGCCCATCAACGTTGGCCGGATGCAGGCCGATCGAGGGCTCGTCCAGAACGTAGAGCACACCTGTGGTTCGGTTGCGCACAGCGCGGGCCAGTTGGACGCGTTGGCGCTCCCCCGTGGAAAGCGTGGAACCGGCGCGGTCTAGGCTCAGGTAGCCGAGGCCCAGTTCGAGCAGCCGGGATGCCATCGTGGTGAAGGTGGTGGCCAACCCGCTCGCCATCTTCTGCATGTCCTTCGGCAGCGTTGGGGCGACGCCCTCAACCCACTCCACCGCTTGTTCCAGCGTCATGGCGGTGGCGTCCGCTAGGTTGAGATCGCCGATCTTCGGGGTACGAGCGGCCGTGCTCAGGCGCGTCCCCTCACAATCCGGGCACGTTCCCACCCTCAGGAAGCGCGAAACGCGAGAGAGGCGCTTTTCCGTATCGGCTCGCTTGAGCTCCTCGGTTACCGTCAGGCGGGCGTTGCGGAACGTGAAATCCAGATCGTGCACGCCCTTGCGGCTGGTGATCGTGATGTGCTTCTTTTCCTCGGGGCCTCCCAGCACGATGTCTCGTTCCGGATCCTTGAGCTCGCGCCATGGAACATCAGTGCGCACGCCAAACTCGCGGACAATGTCAG
>NZ_JBQCZW010000058.1:5574-8288 GCF_052089425.1 Ancrocorticia sp.
CCATGGAACATCAGTGCGCACGCCAAACTCGCGGACAATGTCAGGCTGGACGTTGAAGCCGAACATGTTCCATGGGACTACCGCGCCGTCATCGATCGTGAGATCAGGATTGGGAACCAGCGTGGCGTCATCGACGGTGCGGACAACGCCGGTGCCCTCACATGTGGGGCATGCTCCCTCCGAATTGAAGGCGAGGGCTTCTGCTCCCGGTGGCTCAACCGCCGCTCCGCACGTGGGGCAATTAAACGGGCGTTCCGCCGCCACGTTGATCGTGGGCGGGACGTAGTGGCCGTTGGGACACGCGTGGGAGGCTAGGCGGGAGAACATGAGGCGGAGAACGTTCAGGAGTTCGGTGGAGGTGCCAAACGTGGATCGCACGCCCGGTACACCCGGGCGTTGGCGCAGGGCGAGCGCCGCCGGCACATGCTCCACCGAATCCACGTCCGCACGCGGGGACTGTGCCATGCGGCGCCGCGTGTAGGTGGAAAGCGCCTCGATATAACGGCGCGCGCCCTCGGCGTAGAGGACACCCAGAGCGAGCGAGGACTTGCCGCTTCCCGACACCCCCGCGATTCCCACCAGATTGTTCAGCGGAATCTCCGCGTCTACATTCTTCAGGTTGTTCACACGGGCGCCGCGCACCGAAATTGTGTCCGGCAATTCGTGACTGCGCGGTGATTGAGGTTCGGGCGATGATTGGGCCATGCTCCCCATCGTAGGGCGATCAATGATCGCTAGAACAGGTTAAGGAGCACCTTCTCCACATATTGGCGTAGGTCGCCAGATTTCCGGAATCGTCCGAGAAGTCGCAGAATCGTACGGAATCTAGCCACTCACAACACGCCGAACATGTGCTGCCGTTTTCTCCGCGCCTGCTGCAGCGAGTTGCCTACACAACTCTTCGAGTGTGTAGCCGGCACCTCGATCAGCGATCATATTCTGCGAAATTTTCGTAATGGCAATATTTCCGTAGCGTTCACTTATGAGACTTGCCAAGGTATCGAGTGATACGGCCTCGATCCCGAACCGACTAAGCTGGGCGTTCGGAAAATCTCTGAGATTACCTGTACATATAAACGAAGCATGTACTTCTAAGGCAGCAGCGACTACATGCCTATCGTCTTCATCTGGCATATTGAAGAGGCCCGCTGCTTGATGAGACGCCTCAGTTGGAACAACGTTTGCGTCTGGAAAGTACCGATTCATCGCTTCTGTGAGCCGAAGGATGCCACCCGCATCTTTCTTCCCGTGACACGCCAGAGCCCGAGTAAACTCGTCAATAATCCGCTCTGACCAACGAACTTGGATATATCCATTAATTTGAGCTTCAAGAATAAAGTCCCGAGTCACCCGGCCATACAGAATATTTGCGTCAGCAAGGACGACGGTCAGGTTCTCTATCACTCGAGGCCGAGTTCGTCACTAATCCGGTTTATTTCGTTCATGCCTTCGCGCATTCGCTGCCGCTCAGCCGCCAAGTAGGCCTCAATCGAAGCCATCCTGATCCTAACGTGGGTGCCAACTCTGCGGAACGGAATTTCCCCGCGGTCGACCCTTTTCATGATCGTCGTACGAGACACACCAAGAACCCGGGCCGCTTCATTTGGAGTCAACTCCTCTGACATTCCAATAACCAGCGCCCCCGGACCGCTCTCAAGCTTCTCTAGCTGATGTACTTTTCCCACGCTTCCGCGCGGAACCTGTACCGTCACGGATACAAGCTCTTCCTGAGGCCCATATCCAGACCGCTGGCCTGCAACTGCGCGAACCATACGCCCTCCTCCCGATACCACGAGCGTAGACCCTAACTGCTTTAACTGCAACCCTTGTCGCAAGTGGCGTCCGTGCGGATCACACACGGATAAATGCTTCGACAAACCCGGAGTTTGTCCTCGCCTCACGCCACCACGGCATTCGCACCCATATCACTATTCGCCCGGAGTCTCGCCGGTTTCGAGCAGCGCAGCCGTGGCACGGTGCGATTCAGTGCGGGTGTGGGACTCTCGAAAGGCCAGATACCCCACGAGCGCACAGCCGAGAGCCACAATCAGCCCAATCCACACCGTCATCCCCGCCCACCCAAATGTATGGAGGACATGGCCGGACGCGTATCCCACGACCGAAGAGCCTAGATAGTAGCAAGTTAGGTACATGCCAGAAGCTTCCCCGCGGCTCAATGGCGCCAATGCGCCAACCCACCCGGATGCCACGGAGTGCACGGTGAAGAAGCCGTAGGTAAACAGCCCTACTCCAATGAGAGTCACCCACAGATTGTTGATGAGCATCGGTGGAAGGCTGATAATTACCAGCGCCGCACCCAACAGCATGGTTTTACCGCGCCCCCGCGCCACAACGGCGTGGCCCGAACGGGCCGATGCGACCGTGCCGAACAGATACAACACAAAGATGGCCCCAGCTAGGGAATCCGGCAGACCAAACGTGTCAGTGAGCCGGAAACCTAAGAAGTTGTAGAGGGACACAAAGGCGCCCATGAAGATGAGCGCCACGAGGAACAGGGAGGCCAGCCGCGGATCGGCCCACTGCCGCACCATCGTGCTCACTTCGTTTCCCAGCCGTAGCTTCTTGGGAGTAAAGCGGCGTTCCTTCGGGAGAATGACTGCTATCAGCACGGCGCAGGCAAACGCGAAGCACATGCCCACCCCCAGCGCCACTCGCCAATCGGCAAACTGCAACACCCCCGCTGGGATGAGCCT
>NZ_JBQCZW010000059.1:0-7942 GCF_052089425.1 Ancrocorticia sp.
GCACAGGACTTGCGAATGCTGTCATCCGGACCATTGGGCGGGCTCCAAGAGGTGACACTCCCGGCCGTTCAAGCGGGCTCGTCCATTATGCCGGGCAAGATCAACCCGGTCATTCCCGAGTATGTGATGCAGCTGAGCTACCGAATCCGTGGGGCGGCTTCCACCGTAGAAATGGGCGTGGCGGCTGGAGAGCTCGAGCTCAACATCATGGAGCCGATCATCGTGGACAGCCTGATCGACATCTTCGAGGACCTGACGTCTGCAGCCACCCTGTTCGGCGAGAAGTGCGTACGTGGGCTGGTGTGGGACGGATCGCGCCTTGCCTCCAACGCCGGTGCAGCGTTCGACCGGTGGGTCACCATGTCCGCCGAGGTGGGCTACGAAGAAACCACGAAGAAGGTACGTGAGTACTGGGCTAACGCCTAGGGCTCATGGGATCGGAGTGAAGAGTCATGTTGCGCCGAGGAGCACCGGGGAACAATGGTGGCTTCATTTCATACCTCGCCCACTCGTGGCAGGATGGATCGTATGAGGAAAGCGACAACGCCTGATAGCACGCTCGTGCTCTGGGATATTGACGGGACACTTCTGGCTTCGGCGGCCTTCAATAGCGTGTATTACTTGGACGCTATCCGCGCGATCCACCCGGAGTTTGATTCGATTCCGGAGAACACAGATGGAATGACGGACCGGCAGATCATCGAAGCACACCTAGCGGCGGTGAGCTTGCCTCGCGAGGAGGCAGCGGTGATCCTCGATCGTTTGGACGATCTGTCCCAGAGCTATCTGGAGGAACCGAACCGGCTGACCATGCTGCCCGGGGTCAACGATGCACTCGCGCGAGTGGCACAGGCGGGGTTTACCAATGGCCTGCTGACCGGCAACACGCCCACGAGGGCCTCGCACAAGCTTCGCGGAGCTGGCGTGGCCGTGGACCTCATTTCGTGGGAGCAATCGTTCTTTGGCGCCGAAGCATCCCGCCGCGAAGAACTCACACACCGCGCTCGCGAACGTTACCCAGAGCGCCCGATGGTGATTATCGGAGACACTCCCCGGGACGGACAGGCCGCCGCGGCTGCAGGTATCACTTTTGTTGGCGTAACAACCGGTTCGTTCGGTGCCGAAGCGTTGCAGGAAGCAGGAGCGGTCAACGTCATACCTGATTTAGTGACCGGGATCGATGGTCTGGTTGCGTGGCTGCAGGCCAGAGTCCGGTAGTTCGGTTTTTGACGACGACGACGGCCCACCGCCCAACCTCTCCCTGTCCACGTTGTGGAATGCTATTGACCTAAAGCACACTGGCTTAATAGGTTGATGGCGTCGGACCTCCACGAATCCATAGGTGAAGGATGGAACATGAAGGCAATGCAGCGAATGTGTATGGCGTGCACGCAGGCTTGCTGACGCCATTTTCATAGTTCTCTTTTACGACCGGCAGTAATCCTGAGTAAGCCCTAGCGATACTCGTGTACCCAAAATCCGCTGGATGGCCTACATATTGTGTGCGCGCCAAGAAGCCACGAGCTCCTTTTCAAACATTCTTTAGCGAAAGCGAAAATCCATGATTGTTACCGGCTTCATCCTTGGAATAGTCCTCGGCTTCATTTTCCAACGCGGTAGATTCTGCGTGACCGGAGCCTTCCGCGACGTATGGCTGAGCAAGTCCACGCGTTGGCTCAACGCATTTCTTCTGGCCATCGCCGTTCAGGCGGTCTTGGTTCAAGTTCTCACGGCTACCGGCGTGATCAGTCCATCGGCACCACAACTGGCGATCGCCGCGGTTGCTGGCGGATCCTTCCTCTTTGGGATCGGCATCGTCTTGTCAGGCGGGTGCGCCACCGGAACCTACTATCGCAGCGGCGAGGGCCTCATCGGCTCATGGATCGCTCTGGGCCTTTACGCCTTCACCGCCGCCGCCATGAAATATGGCGTGGGTGCGAACTTCACGGAAGCTGCACGCAACAATACCGTTGACGCCAGCACGATCCACGGAACTCTCGGCATCTCCGCATGGGTCCCCGTGATCGCGTTTGGTGGTCTCGTGGCCTACCTCTTGGTTCGACAGAGCCGCCGGCCGCACAACCCCGTTGCCCAACTCGCACCCAAGAAGAGCGGTCTGGCCCACGTCCTCTTTGAAAAGCGCTGGAGTCCCAACGCAACGGCAATTCTCGTGGGAGCTATTGCTGCCCTTGCCTACCCACTTTCACAGGCGACTGGCCGTAATTCAGGCCTTGGGATCACAACTCCGTCCGCAAACGTTGTTCAGTACCTCGTCACGGGCCAGGCAGACCTCATCGATTGGGGCGTTGCCTTCGTGTTAGGAATCATCCCCGGCTCCTACATTGCGGCCAAGGCCTCCGGTGAATTCCGGCTGCGCGCCCCAGATGCGCGTACCGCGGTTCGCTCCGTGTTTGGTGGAACGATCATGGGCATTGGAGCAGCGCTGGCTGGAGGTTGCACCATTGGCAACTCCCTTGTCCAGACGGCACTGTTCGGCTGGCAGGGGTGGATCGCCTTCGGCTTCACGTTCCTGGGAGTGGGAGCCGCAGCCAAATTCTTCATCACCAACAATTCGGGCACTCGCACCAGTTCAGTAGCGGGAGCGGGCGTTCCTCGGGGTCTCGTCCAGATTCAATAATGCAACGTGCTACGGACAATCCTCACAACTTCTTACAGTCATCAGATCAACATATCCGCAAGGAGAACATCATGAGTTTCTTAGACTTCATCAAAGTAGATAAACCTGCACCCGAAGCCACTGCAGTCGCAACGAAGGAAGGCACAGGCCGCAAGTTTCTGCTGGACACGTTTGGCCAAGTGTGCCCATTCCCGTTGGTCGAGGCGAAGAAGGCCATCGCCGGAATAGATTCCGGAGACGAGCTTCAGATCGATTTCGATTGCACGCAAGCCACCGATTCCATTCCGGTATGGGCGGCCCAAGAAGGACACACCGTGACGGATTTCCGCCAGCTTGACGAAGCGTCGTGGTCCATTACTCTGCGCAAGGCGTGAATAGATAGAACAAGAACGCGGGGCCACCGACGTAGCCCCGCGTTCTTTGTATTCTGGCACTGCCCCTAGGATGTGCGCCTAGACTTCCACGACCACCTCGGGCTCGGGAGCTTCCTTTGGTTGGATGACCATGAGGAGGTCCCCGCGCTCCACGGCGGCGGGTTCCTGAACGTCAATCCCGCCCTGCTTCTTCGCGTTGGATACGACGATGGGCGTGACGGTCTGGTAACCGGCACCGGTAATGGCGTCCCAATCCACGTCCACAAGGACATCGCCGCGTTTGACCATGTCACCCTTCTTGACGTGAGGAGTGAATCCCTCACCCTTCATCTTGACCGTATCCATGCCAACGTGGATGAGCAGCTCTACGCCGGAGGCTGAGCGGATCCCGTAGGCGTGGCCGGTGGGGAAGGCAAGAATCACGGTGCCATCCACGGGAGAAACAACGGGGCCGCCCGATGGAACGATGGCCGCACCTGGTCCGAGCATCCCAGAGGCGAAGGTCTTGTCCTCAACCTCGCTGAGCGCGATTGCTGTGCCTTCGAGGGGAGAGGTGACCGTGAAGTCGGTTTCTGCAGATGGATCGAACAGAACGGCGGCCTCCTCAGCTGCCTCCTCGGTAGCTGCCAGTTCCTCGGCCTCTTGTTCGGCGGCTGTCTCGCTCACGTTCTCCGCGAGGGAGGCCTTACCGCGGCTCTTGCCGTAGGCCAAAGTTGCCGCGAACACCACCACGATAACGAGCACTTCGAGCAGCAGGAACATCGGGATATCCGATGGGACGATGGACACGAAGCCAACCATCCCGGCGGCGCCGAGCGCCTGGCTACGAATGTCCAAGATGGCAACCAGCGCGCCACCTAGCGCCGCTCCGCCCATGCCGATGAAGAACGGCCAGCGCAGCCGCAGGTTCACGCCAAAGATGGCGGGTTCGGTGATGCCGAACAATGCGGAGGCCGAGGAAGCTCCAGCCAATCCCTTGAGTTTCGCGTTGCGAGCAATGAAGAAGATCGCCAGTGCTGCCGCGCCCTGCGCAACGTTTGCCATGGAAGCAATCGGGAAGATGAACGATCCGCCCGTTTCGGCCATGTTGTTGATGAGCGGAAGCTCAATGGCGGGGAACGACTGGTGGAGTCCCGTCACCACGATCGGGGAGTAGAACAGACCGAAGATCAGGCCGCCGACCGGCCCAAGGTTCGTGTACGCCCACAAGATTCCATCGGATAGTCCGTCCGAGAGGATGCGGGTAAAGGGGCCAACCGCAACGAAGGCCAGGAAGCCCGTGATAAGCATGGTGAACAGCGGCGTGAGCAGGAAGTCCGCCGTGCCTGAGAAGACCTTGTGGAATCGCTTCTCGATCCACGCCAAGATCCAGGCAACGAACAGCACCGGAATGACCTGACCTTGGTAACCTACCTGAGCCACGTCCAGCCCGAACACGTTCCAGTAGGGCATCTGGCCGGCCTCGGTCACGGCCACCATGTCGTAGGCGTTGACGAGCGAGGGGGAGACCATGGCGGCACCCATGGCCGCACCAAGATAGGGGTTGCCACCGAACCGTTTGACGGCAGAGAATCCAATGAGAACCGGCAGGAAGGCGAAGGCCGCCGAGGAAATCATGTTGATCATATCGGCGTAATCCGCCAGCCACGGGGCCTGCTGAACGATCGATTGTTCGCCCACCAGCCCTTCGGCCGTCAACACGTTGTTGAGGGCCATCATGAGGCCGCCGGCGATCAGTGCCGGTAGCACGGGAACGAAGATGTCCGCGATGGTCTTGATAAAGCGCATCACCACGTTTTCACGCTGAGCGGCCACCTGCTTGGCCTCATCCTTGGATGCTTCGGCAACGCCGCCGTCCTTGATGAGGTGGTCAAACACGATGTCCACATCGCCCGGACCAATAATGATTTGGTACATGCCACCGGCAACGAAAGTTCCCTTGACATCGTCGTGGTTATCCAAGGTCTCCTGATCAACCTTGTCTTGATCGGCAAGAACGAGGCGTAATCGTGTTGCGCAATGTGCCGCGGCATTGATGTTTCCGGCGCCGCCAACAGCGCTCAGGACATCTTGTGCCACGTGTGCGTGATCCATAGCCACTGGTGGTTCCTTTCTTTATGATGCCTCTCTCTTCGTCGAGTGCTCGTCAGCGAGTTCGGCATGGGGTGGTTAGATGCTTAATCGTTTCATATTTTGCTGGTGGCGTAAATATCGGAATCTTGTTAGTCGAACCGCCCAGCGTGGGTAACGGTGACCGGTCGGCTTCCGCCGTGAGTCCGCACCGTGAGGCCATCGCCGTCCACGAACGATCGCAGAGTGAACGCGAGATCGCCGTCTCCCACGAAAACCTCCGTGATGGAGCTGTCATGGAGAATGCGAAGGGTCCGCTCGCACCCCTCGGGAAGCGTGACGCGCCGCGTCTTGCCGTGCGGGTACCGGGAGGTTGAACGGTCCACGATTAGCGTGTTTCCGGCGAGTTGGATGGAAACGAACTGGTGATCAGATCCGATCCGCACCTCCACGTCCGAATCCGATGCGTTTAACCCCAGTTCGAAAGCCCGTGAGCCCTCCAGTTCGCGGATAGTTTTTGACGACGACGGAGCCATCTGGCCATGATCCACACTCACACGGGGCAGCTGGATCGCCGGGCGTTGAATGAGCCTGCCCGCGCGCAAGGATAGCTTTCGAGGAACGGTCAGAGTGTGGCCCCATCCTCCGGTGTCAATCGAGGGCTGGTCATCCTCCGAGGCATTGCCGGCCCACCCCATGAGCAGCGGGGTCTCATCCGTGCCGGCGGGCGTGGCGAATACCTGCGGGGCATAGAATTCGAAGCCGTGATCAAGTTCGGTGTAGGTGCCATCGGTGCCGCGGAACTGGGTTCCGTCGAGGTGGCCGACGATGTACACACACGGGAAAATGTTCTCGAATCCTTCGCGATCGGGATGGATGCCCTGAGGACAGAAAATGAGCACATCGAAGGCTTCTCCCGTCACCTCATCGCTGACCGAGATGAGGTTGGGACATTCCCACATGTATCCGAAACGATCGAATGCGCCACCCGCGTCCGGGAAGGACATTTCTCCTTCGCATTCCCATGAAATGAGGTCCGCTGACCTGTAGAAGAGCGCGGCACCCGTTTCATCTTCGCGTTGGGCACCGATGAGCATGCGGTAGGAACCGTCTGCCGATCGCCACACCTGAGGATCGCGGAAGTGAGGCGTGTAGCCAGCGGGGTGTCCGGGAATCACCGGGTTGCCCGGATACTTGGTGAAGGATTCAAAATCGGGGGATGTGACCAGGCATTGTGAGGCCTCGCGGATTCCTGTTTCCTCATCCTTGACGTTTCCGGTGTAGAACAATGCAACGGGGGAGGATGCTTCGCCGTCGTCGTCGATAAAAAACGCTGTGCCTGAGTACGCGCCGTGCCGATCGTACCGGGAATCTGGCATAATAGCCGGGGCGTGGTGATCCCATGTGAGCATGTCCCGCGAGGTGGCGTGGCCCCAGTAGACGAGCTTGCGGTGCGGGTGGAACGGGCTGAACTGGTAGAAGGCGTGATACACCCCGTCCGCGCGCGCCAGTCCGTTCGGATCGTTGAGGCGCCCAACAGGCGGGGCCACGTGGAAAAGCGGGTAGTCCGGATCATCTGCAGCGCGCGATGAACGCATCGCCGAGAGGGCTTCGTCGGTCAAATTGTGGGCCACGCCACGAAGGTAGCACACGTGTGTGGGGCAGCGCAGACTATTTCGGGCGATACGCGGTAATCGTGGTTTCCTCGTCCAGAACCTCAACAGCCAAGAGCGTGTCCGGGGTGATGATCGGCCGTTGTCAGTTCACCCGTCACATTATCGAGGATCTGACAATTCTGCCGTGTGCAGTAGAGGGTCTTCACGGCATTCTCCGACACAACGCTGACCGGCATAGCCAATTGTTCGGAGGATGGGAAATCAACTTCCTGAGTCCAGAGCTCCTGAAGTTCGCCATCGTAGCCAGCGCAATCGAACGTCTTCGCTGTGACCGTGCATGCCACCGCCAAATCGCTGCCGAAAACAGTCACGGCGGCGCGATCTTGAGGATCGGTGCTCCACGGGGTAGTGACCGCTTTGCCGGACGTAATGTCATTCAAGGCGCTAACGCTGACGAAATTGTTCCCGAGAATACCGTTGTTCATCGTGTTGTAGTTATCGGCGAAGTAGGTCCATTCACCAGTCCACAGTTGTTTCGGTTCCTGACCGGAAATATCCCAAGTAGTCACCTGCGCTTGGTCCGGGCTGAACTGGTCCGCCTGCACGAGGACCATGTAGGTATCGGAGGTGTAACAGGGCATCGTGCTCCGTGGCATCAACCGTGATGGCCCATTGCTCGTGCGTGCCGTTTGCGAACGAATCACTTGGCGTGGACTGGGCGGAGGTGCCCGGAGAATCGCGGTTGCCTAGGAGCCACCAGATGAGGGCGGCCACCGCGGCGGCCACTATGAGCGCTAGGAGCGTCACAACGATCGCCTTCTTGCGCGACTTCCTTCGCGGGGGAGGTGGCTGCATGCCCTGCCAGGGCTGGGGCGGATACGGCTGGTAAGGCTGCCCGGTGTATTGCGGGTTCTCGGGGCCATAGGCTCCATTGCCCGAATTGGCGGCGTTATGTGGCGGCATCGTCATGGCGTAAGGGCACACTAACTCTGTGGCTCGTGAAGATGCGGTTCCGGGGTCCTGACTGCTTGCCAGATCGGCTCGCCAGGATCAGTTAGTCGCGCTACGCCGCACGATCAGTGCGATGAGTTCTCTGCTGTATCCGATGGCCGCGGCGAGAGAAGGCCCCCTGTGTCCGACGGCGCCCTCTTGCCTGTGCTCAGCCGCGAGTTACAATCCGGATCGATGGACGGTATGGACGGTATGGACGGTATGGACGGTATGGACGGTATGGACGGTATGGA
>NZ_JBQCZW010000060.1:0-7777 GCF_052089425.1 Ancrocorticia sp.
GACCGACAAGCCCAATCAACACCCGTCAAAAGGACCTGTCAACAAGGTAACGGGCTACGCGCTCAAACAACCTGAGGCACCAGTCCATCCCACGCGCTCAAACAACCTGAGGCACGTCGCCAACTTGACACAACACACTGATCGTGGCACGGATGGACCTCCAAGCGGCGAGCGATCTCAGCACCGGACAAACCGACATCATGCCAACATTCAATCTGGATTCTGTCATCAAGGCCAAATGACAGTAATGTGCAGACAAGGAAGCGCAACCCCTCAGGTCGTAGTGTCAACAATGACAAACTACAAGGTGTTGCGCTTCCACTCAGAACCCGGGTCAGGAATAGACCTCATGGTTTTGCGTTTGCTTCCTCGAACTCATGAAGCTCCAGACAGTCTAAGTCCTTGCATAGTCAACGCATACTCCTACAACGCCGGCCGACAAGCCACCGGCAAAACCGATACATGGCACGCAACCCGCCCCCGCTGTTCCTACACACACCGCACTACAAGCGATAGTGATCGCAGTAATTACCCAACCTGGTATTCCCTGCGCACTAAGACAATCGTTGAGCCTCTTCCAACTGAATCCAGCGAGGCTGAAGTCTCCTGAATCATTGGTGGCATCCTCTGCGGTTGTCCCATTTTGGTCAATTTGTGCTACTCCGTCTAGCCAAGTTTGGATGCGAAATTCATGTGTTGACAGGAGGGTGACAGCGCTCTCCGATACTTGGCTACTTCATCATCCCCCAAGTAGTACGTAACTCGGTTCGTTATTTCTAAGTTTTCGTCGTCCCCAGGCTCAAGAGCAAGTGGAACGGAGACGATAAGAGATCCTTCAAAGGAATAGACAGAAGCAGCCTGCCAGTTGATAGAGTCTCCCGAAGCAGTCGCATATTCGGAGGCTTGGGCTGTCTCAACTGCATCGGTCTTCTCTGATCCGGAAATATCTACCATCTCGTCGCGAAGAGACAACATATTTTCAGCGGTCTTCTCCATATTGTCTTCGGACGCCGTGATTGCCGATCTATTTGAGTTAGCGACCTGAGGTTGGTTCGTGGCAACCTCATTTTCTGATGAGCGCGAGGAAATCTGGTTCGTTGAGATTAACGTAGCAGCTGTTGCCCCAAGGGCTATGGCAACAGCTAGCCATGCAAACTTCTGCCAAGCAATCTTTCGATCGGGATTGAGGATAACAAGAGCTTGAACCAAGGCAAAGAGAATGAGGACGAATCCTACAATAAAGAGGATTGCGGCTATCGGCTCAAATGCAGGAACTAGAAGGAAGCAGACTGCTGAGCAGAGAAGTGGTGCTGCAACACGCCTACGCATTTTTTTACTCTCAATTGTTCCATTTTACTATTCGCTCCTTTGACATAGTGTGTGAGATGGAACCAACGGTCTACAAACTCTATCATCATTTGTGACGCGTGTCATAGAGACTGGGAACTTGCGGTCACGGATTCTCGCGGCCGGGGCGCACACGGGTCAACGGCGCTAGGCTAGTGCCCATGATTAAAGTCGCAGTGGTAGGCGCCCTTGGGCGCATGGGCCGGACCGTCTGTTCGGCAATTGAAGATGCTTCGGACATGGATCTGGTGGCCCGGATCGATGTGGGAGATGCCATTAACGAGCGCACGCTTGAGGGCGCCGAGGTGGCCGTCGAGTTCACGGTGCCGTCAGTGGGAGAGGCCAACGTTCACGCGCTGCTGGAGGCGGGGGTTGACGTCGTCGTCGGCACAACGGGCTGGACCGAAGAAAAGCTGGCGGGCGTGCGAACCAAGGCGGAAGAAACCGGCCGCTCGGTCATCATTGCCCCCAACTACTCACTTTCGGCCGTGCTGGTCATGAGTTTCGCTGAAAAGGCGGCCCCGTACTTCGAATCCGCCGAGGTCATAGAACTCCACCACCCGGACAAGGTGGACGCCCCGTCGGGCACCGCCACCACCACGGCGCAACGCATTGGCGCGGCGCGTGCGGCCCAGAACCTTCCGGAATCCCCAGACGCCACGGAAACTGATCCGAACGGTGCCAGGGGCGCGAAGATTGACGGGGTGAACGTGCACGCGGTGCGCCTACGGGGCCTGAATGCTCATGAGGAAGTCCTGCTGGGCAATCCGGGGGAGCAAATGGTGATCCGTCAGGATTCGTTTGATCGCTCCAGCTTCATGCCTGGTGTGTTGCTGGCGGTCCGCTCCGTGCGCGGGCGCGGCGGCCTCACCTACGGGCTTGACGAGATTATGGGCCTGTGATGGGGCGCGGCGTTTGAGCCCCGCCTACTCCTTCGCCTCCTCGGGCAGGAGGGCGTACCAGCAGTGCTGGGAGGCGTGATCGTTGCCCACTTCGATCGTGCGCCGTAGCCCCGTGGGGGCAAATCCAGCCCCGTTTAAGAAGGACGTGTGCGCACCATCACCTGCCAGGACCCACATTTGGACGGCGGTGGCCCCCTGCTCGCGTGCGAGGTCCGTGGCGGCGGCCAGAAGGCGGGAACCGTGCCCCTCCCGCCCGTTTTCGGTGGGGACTTCGAGGGCAGTTATTTCGACGACGGCGGTCTGGCCATCTCCCTCCGCCTCAACGGCGCTGGCCGCAGCGTCCAGCGGCTCGGGTCTGGTGGGGGAGAGCGCCGCGAATCCCACCACGGTGCCCTCATCAACGGCGCTGAGCACCGCGTGGCGGTCACTGGGGGGATCTGTGATTGCCTGCTCCCACTGGCGGGCAAAAGCATCGGGAACGAAGAGCTGTTGAACGTCCTCGGTGAGATCCGATTCGAGGGCTGCGGCGAGGGCTGCGCTCATGGTGTGAGCGTGAATAGGGCCAATAGCGCGAGCATCAAGAGCGGTTGCTGGACGAACGAAGACGTGGTGTGCCATAGGCCAAGGATACGCGGAATGGCGCCAGCATACTTTAACCCCGGTTGCCCCGTGTGGGATGGACAATGGTCCCAAAATGGCATGATGTTGGAGTCATAAGGTTAGACATGCCTAACCGAAGTTAGGCACACCTGACTTAGTGTCCACCGAAGGATTATGACCGTGTCCGTATCGAGAACAACCGTCACGCGCGTGAAACCTGCAGGCCTTGCTGCGGCATTTGTGGTTCTTCTCTTAGCTCTGCTGTCCATGTCCTCTGCCCCGTCCTTCGCGGCAGAAAAGGACTGGGACTCCTATGTGCAGGAGATCACGGAGAAGGTGACACAGATTCCCGAGCAGTACGCCGATGAAGATCTGGCTGGTGTTGAAACCTCCATCCGGCAGGCCTACTACGAGGTGTATCAGGTCAGCGGACTGGAGGCGGAGATCGATCACCGGCTGGGTGAGGACCGAAACGATGCCTTCGTTTCGCAGCTCTTGTCCTTGCGCGATCTCACCCAGGGTGGCGCATCGCAAGAAGAGGTTCAAGACGCGACGGATGAAACAATCGAGATTCTCGAGACGAACGTCGCGGATCTTGACGCAGCGCCTGAGGTCCATGACAAGTGGCAGCGGGTAGCCACACGGTCCACCGATCAAGTTGAGGCGTCTAAGCAGGCCTACGCAAATGGTGATTATCCCGGGGCGGCCAATGCCGCCCGCGATGCCTATCTGGCTCACTACGAAGCCGACGGCTTAGAAAAGGCAACCATTTCCTACATTGGCCAGTCGCGTGTGAGCGAAGTGGAAAGCATGTTCACGCAGCTTCGCCAGAACGGCCGTGATGGCGAAATCTCAGTGGACGAATTCAATGCGAAGGCCGATGAACTCATCGAGGCGCTGAACGCCGATGCGCAGGAACTTGATGAACTGACCTCGTCGGGTGAACTTGGCTGGAGCGGGTTCTGGGCATCTTTCGCCATTTTGCTGCGTGAGGGCGCGGAAGCACTGCTGGTTGTTGCCGCCGTGATTACCTACGCCATGAAGGCTGGCCGTAAGGATCAGATCCGGGGCATCGTGGTGGGTGTTATCGGGGCGTTGGCCGTGTCCATTGGGCTGGCTTTCCTCTTCTCGAAGCTCACAAGCTCCGCAGCTACCGGATTTGGTCAAGAACTCATCGAGGGAATTACCGGTGTGCTGGCCGTTGTCATGCTCATTTGGGTATCGAACTGGATCCTGTCCAAGGCCTCTGGCGATAGATGGCAGAAGTACATCGAAAAGACAGCTGGTAAGGGAACTGCCTCCGGTGGTGTGCTCGCGCTGGCTTCTGTGGCCTTCCTCGCGGTGCTCCGCGAGGGTGCTGAGACGATCCTCTTCTTCTCGCCGATTATTGCCGCAAGCCAGACCGGCGGCGATCACGCCAAGATGTGGCTGGGTGTGGGGGCCGCAGTGGTCATTCTGGCGACCATGTTCACGCTGATCTGGGTGTTCGGAGTGCGGCTTCCCATGAAGGCGTTCTTCAAGTGGACGTCGGTGCTCCTTGGACTCTTGGCCGTCACCATTGCCGGTGGGGCCATCAAGGAATTCCAAGATGCCACGCTGGTGCGCGCAACCCTCGTGGATGGTGTGCCCGAAATCAGTTGGCTGGGCGTATACCCAACCGTCGAATCGTTGGCTGCTCAAGGGCTCGTCATCGCCATCTTGGTGATTCTGGCTGTCCTCCAATACCGCAGCGCCAACACATCAAGGCAGCAGGCCGATACTGCAGCCGCCCAAACGAAATGAAAGGAACACGAAGGTGAAGAACAAGAAGCTTCTAGCCCTGCTGGCCGGAACCGCGATGGCCTTCTCGCTGAGCTCCTGCTCATCTGATGATGGAGATGCATCCGAATCAACGGACGAGGCAACGGTTGCCGCGAGCGAAGATGACGCCGCAAGCGAGGAAGATCCGGATACCACCGGTATCAACGAGCTGCCAGTGGGAGATTCAGGCCCGCAAACCGACGGTCCGTTGACGGTGGATCTTGTGTACTTTCAGGCTATCGATCTTGAGCAGGGTTCACTTTCCATGCCGCCCGCATCGGAATCGGATATGCACTTTGAGGTTGACGTTGCCACAACGGAAGAAGCAACCGAATGGGGTTACGAGGCAGATGAGTTCCTGCCCTACCTCAACATCAAGGCTGTTGTCACCAACACGGACACCGGAGAGGAAACCGATCTTGGCACGATGATGCCTATGATCGCCTCCGACGGTGCCCACTACGGCAATAACATTTCACTGGAGCCCGGCAACTACAACGTTGAGCTCACGGTAACCTCCCCGGCCGATGATTTCATGCTGCATACCGGTAAGGATTCCTCGGGCGTCAAGGGACGCTTCTGGAGCGAACCGTTGACGTTCGAGTTCGAGAACTGGCAATGGGACGGCCAGCTCATCTGAGTTGAACGTTCATATGACTGGACGGGTGGCGGCGCGCACAACACTGGCGCGCCGCCACCTGCCGGGCATACATCCGACCATTGTCAAAGGTTCTGACTAGTCCATGCTCAAACTCTTCGTTTTATCGATACAAAGCGCGCTTCCCCTGTGCTTGGCGCTCGCGATCCTCTTGGCTTCCCGGGCGTATTCGCCCAAGGAGCGGCGTATCGTGGCCCGCTGGACGGGGGCCGCAAGCGCTATCGGCCTGATCCTTGCCGGCCTGATCGCATATCTCCGGTTGAACTCGAAGCTGATCGATGTGCCCACGTTCAACGCCTACGTAGGGCCGGTCACTTTCCTTGCGATCGCACTGTTCCTCGTGGCCGTGTGGATCTTCGGTGGGCGCGATCTCCATGATATTGATCAGGGATGGCGCCACCGGTTTCTGACGGTGACAGCACTTGCCGCGATCGTGGCAGCCGGTGTGTTCTACGGGTTCACCTACTTCTTCAATACGAGCGGCATTGTTCCCATGGGATCGAGCATCCTCGATTCGGAGAGCCTCCTGCGCCTGGCAGGCTACTCCTTGGGAACCATTTTGGTGATTGTGGCGGCTTGGGGATACGTTGTGTCTGCCGCCCGCGTCCCGTGGTACATCCGAACCGCCGTGACCACCATCGTTTTCGCGGCCATGGTGATGCCGCGTGCGATCCTTCTCTACCAGCAGTTTGCCACGCGTCAGATTCTCCCGCGCAGCTCAACGATCTTCTCTTGGGTGCTGTGGATTCAACGCAACGAAGCTGCCACACAGCTGACACTAGCGATCCTCATCGCTGTTCCCGGCATCATCGCTCTGTGGACGCATTCGAGGGGGCCCTTCGCGAATCCGGCGGAGGTACGTGCTCGCAAAGCGGACCAGATTTCGCGGCGTAAGTTCGTCAGCCTATCCGTTGTGGGATCTGCCCTGTTTGTTGGGGCACTGACGGTAGGGAAGGCGCGAGCTGATTATGTTCCCGAACTCTCCGCCATTGAACCCTCAACGGTGGATGGTGATTGGGTCACCGTGTCCCGCGAACTGGTCAGTGATGGCCACTTGCATCGCTTCGCCTACACAGCTGAGGATTCAACAGAAGTGCGGTTCATCGTGATCCAGAAGAATGAATCGGCCTTCGGCACGGGATTGGACGCCTGCGAGATCTGCGGAAACTCCGGCTACTACGAAGATAAGGGCAAGGTCATTTGCCGCGAATGTGACGTCATGATGAATATTCAGACCATTGGATTCGTGGGCGGATGCAATCCCATTCCCCTCGACTATGAAATTGCGGGAGATACGCTCAGGTTCTCTGTCGAGGAACTTGAGAGCCACACATCGATATTTAAGAGTTAATAATGTTCTTTTGGCGAATGATTAATCGTGCGTTGCGCCGCCAGGTGAGCAAACGCCTCATGATCGCACTAACAATCTTCCTCGGTTCGGGGCTGACCACATCGATGTTTGCCGTCATGATGGACGTGAGCGATAAGGTTCAAGCCGAACTCAGTAGCTTCGGCGCCAATATCCAAGTGGTTCCCCAGGGTGCCTCGATCATTTCGGACATGTATGACGTTGACACGCCCACCCCTCAGGGAGCGATTCGTGAAGACGAACTGGGCAACCTCAAAACCATCTTCTGGGGCCATAACATTGAAGAGTTTGCCCCCTTCCTCGAATCCGACGCCACGGTGGACGGGGAGGACGTTCAGCTGGTGGGAACATGGTTCAACCAGCAACTTGACACCAAGAGCGGTGAAAGCGTCCAGACAGGCGTGGAACACATGCGCGACTGGTGGGATGTGACAGGTGATTGGGCAAACGATACGGATCAGGTCATGGTGGGCTCTCGGCTGGCCGAAACCCGGGGGTGGGGCCCCGGTGATTCGATTTCTGTGGTGGGCCATGGAGAAACGTTTGATGTGACTGTGGCCGGCGTGTTCCAATCCGGATCTGAAGAGGACAGGCAGCTCTTCGTTCCCCTTTCCGTTGCTCAGGGAACCGCTGGCCGTGATGGAGATGTGGATAAGATCGAAGTCCGCGCGATTACCACTCCCGATAACGATCTCGCACGCCGTGCCGCACGCGATCCCTCCGCTCTATCCCTGACCGATTGGGAGACGTGGTACTGCACCGCCTACGTCAGCTCGATCTCCTATCAAATCGAAGAAGCGATGACGAACGTGGATGCCAGCCCCGTCCGCCAGATAGCGGACACGGAAGGCGAAATCCTGGACAAGACCCAGCTCATCATGACGGTTGTGGCCATCTTCGCGATGGTTGCCGCATCGCTCGGTATCGCCAACCTAGTGACCGCCTCCGTGATGGAGAGGTCCAAAGAAGTTGGGCTCATGAAGGCGCTGGGTGCACGCAACAAGTCCGTGGTTGCCACAATTTTGACCGAAACCTCGGTGGTCGCCCTTGTTGGCGGGGTCCTTGGGTTCCTGGCGGGGCTGGGACTGGCCCAGCTGGTGG
>NZ_JBQCZW010000061.1:0-7697 GCF_052089425.1 Ancrocorticia sp.
AAAGTGTCACCGATGTCCTGATACAGAACTGTCACCAAAGTCCAGATACATAACATGTGCGTATGTGACCGGCTTACACAGCATGCGGAACTGAGTTGTTGATTTTGGCCTATCCGGGCTACCTTCGGCCCGATCGGTGCCGTTTCCTGCGGATCTGTTGAATGAGAGCTTGTTTGGTTTCCTCCCATTCGTACCAAACTTGGTTGTAGCTCAGCCGAAAGACCTCATACCCCAGACCTATTGCCGCCATATCCCGTTTCCGGTCATTTTCGTAAGAATCCGCGCCGGAGTGATGGGCCGCGCTGCCGCACTCAATGATGAGTAGCTCGCCCGCGAGGATGTCCACGCGTCCAACGCCCAAGATCTCCACTTGCGTACGCACATGAACACCACGCGATTTGAGAAAGTAGCGAACTCTAGTCTCGCTGCCCGACTGTGCCCAAGAAACTGACGCGGAAAGATGACGATTTCGCCGAGGAGCTCCACTTATCAGGCTCTGAACGTCTACTGGGGAAATCAACTGAAGATTGAGAGCGGATTCGATGACGATGAGAGAATCCTCGGGCCCGTGCGCGCGCAGGACTTGGGCGAGACAGTCCTGAACCGGCCACACGGCTGTGTCGCAACGTGGAAAAGTATAGCGGTGAACGAAGGTACCGTCACCGTTGGGAGGCTTCTTTCCCGTGTGGTAGATGACATGAGTTTGGGTGGCAGGCGGAACCCAGAGGCCATGGTGTTTACAGCCCGACAAGCAACCAATTCGAATCCCTTGCCTGATGTATCCGACGATGCGTGGATTGGCATCGCGGGATGCATACCAACCCCGACATACCTTGGTGAGGCGCCCTTGCTCGACGAGTTGCCTGATGTGCGGCGGTGACAGCCCACGCCGTTCGAGTTCCCTGACCGAGTACACGCCGATATCTTCCATGGCTTGATTATTCAGACAATACGCCTGACGTGCTCGAAGACGCTGAGTCTCGTGGATAACCCTGTGGATAACCTTGTGTTCTGTTGGTAGCTTCGAGTCCCGTTGGATCACAATGATTTCCGTGTTCTTAGCTGTCGGAGATCATTTCCCACAACTATCTGGTGAGGAGGATAATCGGACTATGTCCGCGTCCAACCAGCAGCGCAATACTCCAGCTTCGTCCGTGTCCAGCCTGACATTCCAGTGCACCTCCTGCGGCCATTACGAGCCAACAACTACACGCACACCCTCTTGCCCACGCTGCGGTGGGCTCTGGGACTTAGAGTACGAACCGCCGCGGTTCGATCCCACGCGCATCGACACGCAGGAGTGGTCTCAGTTCCGCTACCGCCGGTACATGGCGCTTGATGATGAGAGCTGGCGCAACATCACGTTGGGGGAGGGGATGACTCCGATCGTCCGCTTCAACGATGACATCCTCTTGAAGATGGACTACTTCATGCCCACGCTCTCCTTCAAGGATCGCGGCGCGGCGGCACTCATCGCACATTGCCAAGCGATTGGCGTGGATAGCGTGGTCCAGGATTCCAGCGGTAACGCCGGCAATTCGGTCGCGGCATACTGTGGTCGCGCTGGAATCGCCTGTGAAATTTTCGTTCCTGAGGGTACATCCCCGAAGAAAATAGCCATGATCGAAGCCCACGGAGCAACAGTCAACGTCGTGCCGGGATCGCGCGATCACTGCGCGCAGGTGTGCCGTTCCAAAGTTGTCGAACAGGGGGTGTATTACGCGAATCACGTGTACAACCCCTTCTTCTATGAGGGGACGAAAACATACATTTACGAGACCTTTGAACAGCTTGGACGTATCCCGCGCCACATCCTGATTCCGGTGGGCAACGGCACCTTGTACCTCGGCGCGATCTACGCGCTTGAGCATCTCGTCAGCTCCGGCGCGATACACGAGATGCCCCAGATCATCGCCGTCCAGAGCGAGAAATGCGATCCGCTCCTCCAAGCGGCCGAGCGCCGCGAATCCACTCCCGTGACTATCACCCCCGAACCCACGATCGCTGAAGGCATCGCGATTGGCGAGCCGATGCGCGGCCGCCAGATCCTCGCACTCGCGAAAAAGCACGGCGTCCGCTTCGTCCACGCTCCAGAGAATGACATTATGACCGCCCGCGCGGAACTCGCCGCGAAAGGTGTCTACTGCGAGCACACCACGGCTGCCAACCTCGCCGCGTACCGCCAGTATGTCCGCGAGTTTGGCCCCACCTCGGATTGTTTAATCACGATGTGTGGGGCGGGCCTGAAGTCGGGTCACTAGCTATTTTGAGGACGACGACGGGCAATCTTCCAGAAACTGCAGTACGCCCGAGCGTAGGAGCTCGGGAAGGGCGGCCTCAATCTCGCCTCGCACATCGGCCTCATCTTGGGTCAACAGCGTGGCGATTGCGGGAATCACCTGCGCGGGGGAGAGCTCCCCATCCGATACGCCGATCAGGGCCGCCACCGCCGAGGTCACCGAGCGTTCGCGGCCACCAGCGCGCCCTTGCGTGACCCGTATCAGCTCGGGATTCTCCCTTCCGGGAACGAAGTACCGCACTTCGCGCACATCGGGAGCGCACACGAGTGGCATACTCTCCCACTGTGCCGGAATAGTGAGGCTAGCGAGGGCAGTCTGGACTGCAAGTGCATCAACTGGTTTCCCCTCTGGCAGATATTCGCACACGAGATTTAACCGTCCGTCCGCCTGAGCCATACCACCTGCTGGGCCAACGCGTAATGCGAGCGACCCCAGGCCGATGTACGTGGTTCCCGCGGCACTAAAATCGCGCAGCCATTCGCGATATTCTGCCTGCCACTGCGTGGGAGTGATCTGGCTGCCTTTGGCGTCACGTATCCACCACTCGGCGTACTGGGAAACATCGAGGAGGTCGCGCTGCACCAGCCACGCATCAACGGACTGACTGCGCGCCAGAACCCGCGACGCCGCCCGCTCAATCCACTGCCGCGGGCGCACCGCCCATTCGCTTTCCGCCCCATTGACCTCCCAGTTGGCCAGCATCTGCAAGGTTCCACCCGGAGCCACATGCTCCACGGCCTCGCCAATAATCCATGGAATGAGCGAGTCGCGCTCCATTCCGCCGTCGCGATACTCAAGAGTGCCGCCTCCCCGGACGGCTTGCGGGGTAATGACGAAGGGTGGATTGGAGGTGATGAGATCGAACTGTTCACCGGCAACTGGTTCGAAAAAGCTCCCCTGACGCACGTCGATGGCTGCCTCGTTGAGCAGCGAATTGAAGCGTGTGAAGTTACAGGCTCGCTCCGAGATATCGGTGGCGATCACCCGCTGGGAATGCAGCGTCAGATACAGCGCAAGGATTCCACATCCACACCCCAGATCGAGTGCCGCATCCACCGGCTCTCGCAGAGTCAACCGCGCAAGGCTTGAGGAAGCGGAGGCGATCCCAAGTACATAATCTTCACGGGGTGCTCGGCCAGTCTGTGCCTGAGAAAGATCAGAAGCCACCCACCAGTGCGGTGCAGCCTGACCGCCAGATTCCGCCAATTCGCCGAGGTCACGGGAATCCCCACGGTGTGGTGAAATCTGACTCTCGTGCGGCCGCAGCTCCACCGTCCCGCGTAGTGCTTCGGAATCGAGAGCGGTTTCTAGCAGCCCGAGCTCCCGCGCCCCCTTCACACCCAAACGTGGGAACGCCTGTTCCACCGCCGCCGCATCAGCGGCCTCCGCAAGTACGAAGAGCCGAGTGAGCACCGCCGCGGGCGAGTTATTTCTCTCCAGCTCCATGGCAGCGGGCGTTAGCTGGTCGCGCCTGAGCGCGCCGAGTGCCATGGGAGAAAGGAGTTCCTCGATGGCTCCCTCCGTCCACTCTGCGGCGCCAAGATCGCTGCGAAGCCGGGCGATCAGCGCTTCATTGAGGAGCAAGGTTGGAGCGGACTCAGAGATACGAGACGTCATCCCCCGAGTTTATCGCGCCGTTCCTCCAGACTGGTGCGCACTCCAGACCTGTGCGCAGAAAAAAGATGGGAGAAGATGCCCTTGACGCGAGCCACTGCGAGTGAGGAACGATAGACCTATGAGAACCACAACTGCCATTGGCTATGAAAACAACCTGCCCATCTCCGATCCGAATTCCCTCGGCACCCGCGAGATCGAGGTTCCGCCGCTCGGCCCGCATGACCTGCTCGTGGAGGTCGAGGCGGTGTCCGTCAACCCGGTTGACACCAAACAGCGCAAAGGCGCGCCCTCAGGTGGTTTTCGAGTGCTCGGTTTCGATGCTGCGGGAACGGTCCGCGAGGTCGGCTCCGCCGTCACCCTATTCGCGCCTGGAGATGAGGTGTTCTACGCCGGCACCATTGATCGGCCGGGCACGAATCAGCGCTTCCACGTCGTCGACGAACGAATAACCGGCCACAAACCCACTTCGCTCTCCTTCACGGACGCGGCATCCATCCCACTCACGGCGATTACGGCGTGGGAATCGCTCTTCGATCGCCTCCTGCTCAACGAGGAATCGCGCGGAACGCTCTTGGTGGTTGGGGCTACAGGCGGCGTAGGATCAGTGATGCTACAGTTGGCCGAAGCGCTGCTGCCGGGCGTTACCGTCATTGCGACCGCCTCGAACAGTGAGCGCGCCACGTGGGCACGCGATCTCGGCGCCGAACATACTGTCAACCACCACGAGGATCTGCCCGCCCAAGTTCTTGGCATTGCCCCACGCGGTGTGGACTGGCTGTTTACCGCGCATTCCAAGGGTCAGATCGATACATACGCGGAGATCGTTCGCTCATTTGGCCACATCGTGGCGATTGATGACGGTCCGCGCGACATCGCACCCCTTAAAGCCAAGAGCATTGCGTGGCACTGGGAGCTGATGTTCACGCGGCCCGTTCAGCAGACCCCAGACATGATTGAGCAGCACCACCTGTTGGATACGGTGGCTCGGCTTGTTGACGAGGGAAGAATGAGGGCGACGACGACGAATTCTCTCACGCCCATCTCCGCCGAGACGCTGCGAGAGGCGCATGCGCTTATCGAAGGCGGCAGGACCGTAGGCAAGATTGTGCTTCACGGCTGGGAGTAGGTGGGTGTCTAAGCCAGCGGAACCTCAATCAAAAGCGAGGTCAATGAGTAGATTCGCTTCTACGCGCACTCTACCTGCCCAGATCACATGTCCACGGGTATACTCTGAGTATGACTGCCACGACAATTAAGGTTCCTTCCGAGCTGCGTGATCGATTGAAGAATGAGGCAGCTCAGGAAGGGCATACGATGAGCGAGCACATAGAGAAACTGCTCGATGAGGATTCCCGGCGCCAACGCTTTAGTAGATTGCGGGAACAGATCGCTGCGAATCCGCCAGATGATGAGTACGTCAAAAGTGCCGAAGAGTGGCAGGCCGATCAGTGGTGAATGTTGTTGCCGGGCAGGTTTATTGGCTCCGTTCTGACGCAACGATTGGTCGCGAGCAATCGGGGCGCCGTCCGGCAGTGATAGTCAGTGGACAGAGCTATAACGACACCGTGACGACCCTTGTCTGGGCGGTCCCTATTACTTCGGTTGATCGGCAATGGGACAATCACATCGAATTGACCGGCCCGACTGGTCTGGATCGCGATAGTTTTGCTATGACTGAGCAACTCCGAGTCGTATCTCGGAATCGCCTTGGCGGGCTAATCGGAGCGGTGGACAACCAGACACTGAGCCTCATACGCCGGTGGCTCGTGGATTTTCTGGATGATTAAGATTCGCGGTAATCGGCCTGATGGCAGCGGAAGCTGACGTGCTGGGAGAAATTGTTAATCGTCGTCGTCATTAATCCCGGATAGCGTAAAACGCTCTCCGGACCAACGTTCCCGGAGCCAGCGATCGTGGGAAGCTACGACAATCGTGCCCGGGTAATCCGCCAGAGCATCTTCGAGCGCTGTAACTAAGCCGAGCGAGAAGTGGTTGGTGGGCTCGTCCAGAAGCAAGATCTCGGGCGGATCAGCCAAAATCACCGCGAGTGCGAGACGCCGCTGCTGGCCCACGCTGAGGGCCGCCACCGGACGATTTTGGTCGCGGCCTGCGATCAGGCCAAAGGTGCTGAGCGGGACGCGTTCGGCGATCTGGGCGCCGATGAGATCCGTGTAGGCCTGCAACGCGGTGCGGTTAGGGCCACGCCCGGCCGGATCGGGCAGATCGATCTCCTGCGTCAGAAGCTTGATTCGATCGGTTCCGGCCCGGGTGACCTGGCCGGTGGCGGGTGGCAGGTTCCCGTTCAACACGTTGAGGAGTGTGGACTTTCCCGAGCCGTTTGCACCGGTAATGAGCCACTTTTCACCGCGACTGATGCTGAGGGACATGGGCTTCAAGCGGTTCGCTACTGAAACATCGGTGGCCACGAGCACAGGCTCGAGCGGTCCGGGAGTGTTTGGGTTGCCAGCAGCTGTGAGCCCGTGGAATTCGAGGCCCGTTGGCGGCTTGCGGATCTGTTGCTCTTCGAGGGTCTCGAGGCGGGAACGTGCGTCATTGACGCGGCGTGAAACTACCTTGGCGTTGCGGTCACCGTAGAACTTTTTTGCCATTCGCGATTCGCTGCGCGGCTTCCAGTTTTCGTGGCCAACGATGTGTTGATCCCTGACCGAGGAGCGCAGGCGTTTGAGTTCTGCCTGTTCATCGCGATACTGGCGTTGCCACCG
This sequence comes from Ancrocorticia sp., assembly GCF_052089425.1. Taxonomy (NCBI): domain Bacteria; kingdom Bacillati; phylum Actinomycetota; class Actinomycetes; order Actinomycetales; family Actinomycetaceae; genus Ancrocorticia; species Ancrocorticia sp. Next base: position 6,641 of record NZ_JBQCZW010000061.1, read on the forward strand.
TTCTTTGGCTTCGGCTTGCTCGGTCAGGTAATCGCTGTACGTGCCCGTGAAGCGTGTGACTCCAATGCCTGTGCCGGTGCCGTCTTGGACCAGAGGCCCGGCTACCGAATGGGGAATCGGCGAGGGATCTAGATCCAGTAGGGAAGTGGCTGCATCGTCAAGAAATGCCCTGTCGTGGCTGGCTATGAGCACGGGGCCACGCCATGCGGTCAGTACGCTGACCAGATAGGCGGTGGCTGCGTCATCGAGGTGATTCGTTGGCTCATCAAGGAGGAGCACGTCGGGTGTGCTGAGGAGCAGCCAGCCGAGGGCGAGCCGGGCACGCTGGCCGCCGGAGAGGGTCCCTGTTGGGCGCGAGCGGTCGATTGAATCCAGCCCTAGCCCAGCTATCGTGGCGGAAATCCTCGCGTCGGTTTCCCATGCGTCCAGACGCTCAGCTGTGTCTAGGGCTTCGGCGAAGGCACTAGCCGCTTTTTGGTCCTCAGGATGCTCCGCCATCGCATTGCCCATGTCAGTGACGGCTGCCGCGGCGCGCCTTGCCGGTGCTACTGCCGATTCCAGAGCGTCAGCAATCGAGTCTGTGGGGGCGAATGGGAACTCCTGATGGAGGAGGCCGATTGATGCTGCTGAATTATCCAAGTGCGCACTACCGGTGGCGGGGCTCGCTGAACGTGCAGCAGTATGGGCAGTGGCTTTGTCAGTGGCGGCGCTAACGGCAGTAGCTCCGCCCGGTGTATTCATGGTGATGGTGCCCGATGCTGGTTCGAGAAGGCCCGCGATTATGCGTAGCAACGTTGACTTGCCCGAGCCATTTTCGCCGATCAGACCCACTCGATCACCCGCGGACACCACAAACGAAACATTAGTGAGCACCCGCAGGGCGGCGAAGGAGAAGGAGATGCCGTCTACGCGCAGATGAGAGCCGGATTGGACAAGAGATGATGCGGAAGGGGAGTGATGCATGAGTGTTCCAAAGGACGCAATGAAACCTGCCGGGCACTCGGCCTCAGGCGCAGGTCTTGGTCAACACTCAATCGATCACGGAAGAACCGTACCA
>NZ_JBQCZW010000062.1:0-7282 GCF_052089425.1 Ancrocorticia sp.
CCTCCGCGCACAATGTGTCGGGACATCGTTTATTCGGTGTCCCGACATTTTTCTTAGGCAGTGGCCTGCAGCGAGAGTTCCCTCCCACGACTTGTGGTCTCAGGAGGGAACCCGTCGATGCGGAAAGCGCTACGCGGCCTTACGCCGTAGCGCTAAGCCACTAGCCACAGCGCCGAGGCTTACAAGTACCAGCGGCAGAACCGAGGCTCCCGTATTCGGAAGCTCGCCGGGCTCCTTGGGTGAAGCGCTCGATGATGGCTCAGGTTCGCTGGGTTTTGTCGGATGGGGATCACCCGGTTCGGTTGGCTCGGGCTCAGGATCGGGTTCGGTTGGCTCAGGATCCGGGTCAGAAGTCTCGTCAACTGTCACGCTCAATCCGGAAACAGATTGGGTGTCCTGAACTTCGTCAGCTCGGGAGATGGACACATTCGCGCTGTATTCTCCAACTTCGAGGTCCGACAGAGCGATCGTGAAACTACCATCTGCGGCGATTTCGCCGGCGAATGTGCCAACCGGAGCGGCTTCTTGGGCCTGAATACCCTCTGGCACATCCTTCAGAAGTACGGCGCTGACGGCATCGCCCTCAACGTAGTTCACAACGCTGCCAGTGATAGAGGAGCTCCCCGTTGCATCTGCAGATTCGAGCACAATCTCCGGTGGCTCAAACGCGAGATCAGCTAGCTCCGGCGCCGGGGTTGGACATTCTGCGTCCACTGTGAAGTTCAGGGTTCGGATGCCAATCTGCGATTCGGCAGGTGATGGGTAACCGTAGAGGGTTGCAGTGAACGAGTAGTCACCGGGAGGGAGCTGCCCCAACTCGACGGTGAAGTTTCCATCTGCGGGAAGCTCAACGATGTCAGGTATGCCGATGATGCCAATCGAGGGCCCGGAGAAGATGAACTTCACCCGGTTTCCCTTGCGTTCCTCGGGTGTCCACTCAACAAAGTCGTTGATGTGACCGTTGACCGCCAGCGCGCTCTCCGTACAGTACGGTCCTTCGGGCGAGAGCTCGAACTGTGTGAACGAGGCGATGCAGTCGTTCTGGACAGTAAGTTCCACAGTATCTTCATCAACAAGGTCTCCCTCGTGATAGAGATATGCCGTTATGTCGGTCCACGGCGCGTCCAGACCGGTCACTGTGTAGTTGAAGGTTCCATCCTCAGGTAGCGATGAGAACCTCGTGAGCTCGATTTCGGAGCCGGAGCCAGCGAACGTGAGAACCAGCTCGCTACCGTCAGTTCCGTCCGAGCCGTTGACGAAGTTGTCGATCTCTCCAACCACAGTGACTTCAGAGCTGGGGCAGTAGGGAGCATCGGGTTCGGCTTCAAAAGACGTGATTGTCGGCTGTTCCGCTTGGAGCGCTTCGGGAGTTGGATCCTGAGACTCCTCAGTATCGGCCGAAGCCATGGCTGGCATTCCGAGAAGCGCGAGGCCGATCGTGAATGCGAGGATGGGACGGCTGAGGCGTCCCTTGCGTGGTGTGCGTGTCATGTTTTCTCTTCCTTGACACGGCCCCGGCCAACGGGTGGTGGCACGGGACGGGAGAACTAGGACGTTTCTCCTACATGCAATATATAGTGAAGCCCGCCACGCCGGTAATGCGTATCAAATCCATGGCATGTCGCTCGATGACGGAGATTGGCGGGGTTGCGCCCTAGAGATGCATTTCAGTACGTGAGACAATGGTCACGTAAGCGCGGCATAGAAAGGACTCGTCGTGATCTACCACATCAGTATGTATAACAGTCGGAGCAGCCGAACATTTCCTCTTCTCGAACTACTAGGCATGAAAAAAGCACCGAAGCCCTCGGGCCGCAAGAGCTAAAGGCGCCGAGCGCCCGCCACGCACGTTCATCGAAGAACCGCGTACACAAGCGCATAAAAGGATCGGCAAGGCCATCTCGGGTCTTGCCGATCCTTCATGTATGCGGAGGAGTCTCTTGAACTCGCTCTAGCCAACGCGGATGTAGGTGGGGCTGCCGTACACGGGTCCTTCCTGGACACCCGTGGATGGGTTGCGCGCGGCGATATGGTTGCCGTTGCCGGTGTAGATGCCAACGTGCCCGGGCCACCACACGAGATCGCCCGGCTGGGCCTGTGAGGCCGGAACCTTGGTTCCCATTGCACCCTGAGCGCCAGAGGAACGGGGGAGAGTCACGCCCATCTGCGCGTACACGTAGCTGGTGAAGCCGGAGCAATCGAAGCCGGCTGGTGTGGTACCGCCATAAACGTAAGCTGAGCCAGTGTACTGGCGGGCAATTCCTACAACGCCGCCGGTGGTGGAGGGTGCTGGCGCAGGTGCTGCTTCTTCTGCAGTGCCCTGAGAATCGCCTGCTCCGGTTTGGTCCTGAGTGTCCTGTCCGGTTTCGGCCGGCTGGACTTCCTCTTCAACGGGCTCGGCAATGGCCACAGAAATCTTGGCGCTCTTGAAGGTGGGGCCTTCTGCGGCCTCTACCTTCTCAGGTGCCGTGACGGCTTGCGTGCTGGTGGCCTCGGGAAGTGTTGCAGCAGCGGTGAAAGCTGCGGTGCCTTCTGCTGCGTTGGCCGTATCGGCGTGTGCCGCGGGCACAACGCCCCCGAGCATCGCGCCAACTACCAGCCCCGATACGCTCGGGACCATGATGCGCTTGGACGTAACCTTCATATTATCTCCCTGACTCGCCACAATCGGATGTTATGGCGGGCCCTGAGGCCAATGCCTGTTATCGAATCGTTACTTGACGTTACACAATCTACATCAAAGAGGACGTACCCGTCACCCTTATTCGCGTAATTTGGGTAACAGATTGTTATAGATCGTGGCTCCCGCTGATCCTGTCCAGCGCTAGACTGACGAAATGACAGCTGAGACGTATGGTTTACCTGAGTTTTCTACGATGTCGCCCGAGGCTTGTGCGGCCGAGATTCGTGAAGCGGTGGCTCGCCACGCCGGCGTGATGGAGCGTATCGGTTCCGAGGCAGCCCCATCCACCATCGCGAATACGCTGGTTCCCTTTGAACAGGCACAGATCGCCTTGGAACAGCCCGTCCATCTGGCATGGACGTTTATCCAATCGGTGGGCGGCGGGCAATGGGAGCAGGTAGAAACGGAGATCACCCCGCTCTTGGCTGCTCATAATAACGATGTATACCTCGATCGCCGCTTGTATCGGCGGTTTGAGGACCTCGCCGCGCAACGCATAGACGCGGAAACTGCATGGACCGTGTCCGAACACCTCAAGGTATTCCGTGCCCATGGTGCCCAGTTGCCGCCAGAATCCCAGAATCGGCTTCGGAAGCTGAACGCTGAGTTAGCGGAGCTCTCCAGTTCGATTGGCCAACGCATCGTCAGGGCGGGACAATCCGGGGCTCTGGCTCTGACCGAAGAGGAAACGGCGGGCCTCAGCCCTGCTCAACGCACCGGCCTCGCAGCGAACGCGGCGGCAAACCCAGAGCGCGCCCAAGGCTGCCCGTATCTCCTGTCCCTGACACTTCCCACGCAGCAAGGGCTGGCGTCCTCGCTGACGAACCCTTCGGTCCGCCAGCGCATATTCGCCGCCTCGTTGACTAGAGGCGATGGCCACGATGAGGCCACGGATACGCGCGAACTCATTGCCCAGGTCGTCAAGCTGCGTGCAGAGCTGGCCGAGCTGCTGGGATACGCGAACTACGCCGAATACGTGGCGGCACAATCAACTGCAGGCTCCACGCAGGCGATCGATACCCTCTTGGATTCGATGGTGGAGCCAACACAACGGAACGTGGAACGAGAGGCGTGTGAGCTGGAGGATTTCTACAGCCGAAGCGCGCAAGGCAACGCTCCGTTCCTCCCGGCGGACTGGACGTTCGCTCAGGAGGCGTTGCGTGCCTCGCGATTCAATATGGACAACTCGGAGCTTTCCTCCTACCTCGAGCTGACGAACGTTGTGGAAAACGGCGTGTTCTACGCGGCCACCAAGCTCTACGGATTGCAGTTCACCTCCCGCCCGGATCTTCGCGGCTATACGGAGGATGTGCGCGTGTGGGAGGTGCAGGAGGAAGATGGCACGCCGCTCGGCCTGTTCTTGGGCGATTACTACGCGCGCGAGGGCAAGCGCGGGGGCGCCTGGATGCACTCGCTTTCCATGCGCGCCACTAACGGTAGTGATTACGCCATCATTCTCAACAATCTGAACCTCACGAAGCCTGGCGAAGGCGAGCCCACATTACTCACGTGGGATCAGGTCACTACATGTTTCCACGAGTTCGGGCACGCGCTCCACGCGTTCCTCACTGATGTACAGTGGCCGTCCGCTGCCGGGACCAACGTTCCGCGTGATTTCGTAGAGTTTCCCTCGCAGGTTAACGAAATGTGGGCAACGAATCCCGATGTGCTCGATCACTATGCTCTGCACTGGGAGACGGGTGAACCGTTGCCCGCTCGCCTTCGTGAAGCACTATCCGAATCCGAAGGATTCGCCGAGGGATTCAACACCTCCGAGATCCTTCAGGCCGTTCTGCTCGATCAGGCGTGGCACCGGATGGCTATGGCGGACGAGTTCCCGGAGGCCGAAGGGATTACCGCGTTCGAAATGGCGGCACTGGAGCGCGCTGGCGTTGCTTCCGCGTGGATACCGCCGCGATACCGGACAAGCTACTTCAACCACATCTTCTCCAGTGGCTATGCGGCTGGCTACTATTCCTATCTCTGGTCCGAGGCGCTGGATGCGGATACGGTCGATTGGTTCACCTCCGCCGGGGCGAAGGGACAAGACGGCGGGCTCAATCGAGAGGCGGGCGAACGCATGCGCTCCTGCATTCTGTCTCGGGGCAATTCACGCAATCCGATGGATGGTTTCGAGGAGCTTCGCGGGCGTTCGGTTGATACTGGAGCGCTCCTGAGGCGCCGCCGGCTCAGCTAGGGACTAAGCGCGGTGGAACGTGGTGGAATAGCGCGCTAATCTTGATCCATGGCTATTGATCCGCGTTCAGCTCTAGACAGTCTCATCGGCGCCCTCGAGACGTTCCATCAGGCTGCGTTGAGCGCCCAAGATCCCGATGCGCCCAGCGTGATCGAGGCCTCCGATCGCCTCGCGGACGCTTACACCGTGTACGACGATGTGATGTTTACTCGCTACGATGTTGAGCTTCCGTTGGATGTGTACGCCGAAGATGATTCCGATGACGAGGATTCGGATGATTTTGGAGATTTTGACGACGACGACGATTCCCTCGACGATGACGATCTGGACGATGACGGCATCGCAGATATTGACGAGGACGATCTGGACAATCGCTGACTAGGCCGTCACCTCCGCCAGAACCGCATCAATGGCATCTGGCAGTTCGATGATTTCATCAAGCACGTGGCGGAGCTGGTGAACAGTTCGCGCACCGGTGATGGCCGAGCTAATGCCGGGTTGAGCCAACAACCACGATAGGGCGATACCCGCCGGGGAAGTTCCCAGTCCGTCAGCGGCGGTGGATACGGCTTCCACAATGCGGCGATGGTGAGGAAGCAGATAGGGATCTACGAACGCCGCGAGGTGTTCAGATGCCGCTCGCGATGTGGGTGGGATGGTCCGCCGATACTTTCCGGTCAGTACGCCGCGCCCAAGTGGTGATGCTGCCAGAACGCCCATGCCCATATGGCTGGCCATCGGAATGATCTCCTCTTCGCAGTCACGAGCCAGAAGCGAGTATTCGGTTTGGATGGCTGTGAGAACTGGCAAGTGGCGCTCTTTGAGGAGCTGCTGAACGGCGGCGGCGCGCCACGCTGGATACCCCATGAGTCCGATGTAGCGAATGGTCCCCGCGTTGACCAGTGAAGCCAGCGCCTCAGCGGTTTCCTCGTCAGGGGCCAGTGGATCGGGGGCGGCCACCATCAAAATGTCGATGTAGCTGGTGTTCATGCGTTCCAGCGAGGCAGTTACTGAATCGAAGATGGAGCCGCGCCCGGCACCGAACCGTGAGCGAGAACCCGCGGCCGTGAAGCCGGCCTTGGTACACAGGACAATGTCCTCACGAGTGAATGTCCCAGCAAGCAGGGAGCCAATCAGAGCCTCGGAAGCCCCGGCGCCGAAGGCGGGGGAGGTATCCAGAAGGTTGCCGCCTTCATCGATGAGAGTTCTCAGCTGCCCAATCGCCTGGGCTTCGTCAGTATCGCGGCCCCACGTCAGTGTTCCAAGCCCGATTTCTCCGATAGTTAGGCCACTGTGACCCACTGTGCGTTCCCTCATAAACACTAAGCCTAGTGCACTTGCGGCCTGTGTCATGCAGCAGCTCGGGCTATGCTGGCCGCCGTGGGTATTCTTGAAGCAATCGTTCTGGGCATCGTTCAAGGTGTCACGGAGTTCCTCCCGATCTCCTCCTCGGCGCACATTCGCATCTTTGGTGATCTGTTTGGCTGGGGCGATCCGGGAGCTGCCTTTACGGCCATCATCCAGCTGGGCACAGAAGCCGCAGTGATCACATACTTCTGGCACGATATCGTGCGCATCATCTCCAAGTGGTTCCGTGCGATCCCGTGGATCAAGTGGTCCAACCCAGTGTCTCAGAAGGATTCTGGCGTCCGCATGGGCTGGGTTGTCATCGTGGGAACTCTGCCCATTGGCATCCTCGGTCTGCTTTTCGCCGATACGATCGAAACCAGCCTGCGCAACCTGTACATCGTGGCCTTTGTGCTTGCCTTCTTCGCGATCATCTTGGGGCTTGCGGACAAATATTCGAAGCGCATGAAAACACTAGACAACATGAATCTGCGTGACGGCTTATTGCTGGGGCTCGGTCAGGCCCTTGCATTGATCCCGGGAGTGTCCCGTTCGGGCGGCACCATCACCGTGGGGCTGTTGCTCGGATACACCCGAGAGGCCGCGGCTCGAGTCTCCTTCCTGCTCGCGATCCCCGCCGTTGTGGCATCTGGGTTCTACCAGATCGTCAAGTCGGGCGGCCAAGGCACACTTGAGTTCCTGCCAACAGCCGTGGCCACGGTGATTTCCTTTGTTGTGGGATACGTGGTGATCGTGTGGTTCCTCAAGATCGTCTCTACCTATTCCTATCTCCCGTTTGTTATCTACCGGCTCCTGCTTGCCCTAACAGTTGTGGGGCTGCTTGCCGCTGGAATGCTGTCGGTGTTCTAAGTTGAGCCTGCCCCTTCCCGGTGCCCTCCTTTTCGATATGGATGGGACTCTCATCGATTCTGACGCATGGTGGTTCGCCGCCGAGTCCACCGTGTTTGGACGGTTGGGTTTCAGTTGGACTCCTGCCGAATCCACAGAGTGGATCGGTGCCTCGCTGCTGGAGTGCTGCGAATATGTGACGGCCA
>NZ_JBQCZW010000063.1:0-6790 GCF_052089425.1 Ancrocorticia sp.
CAAGATCCCCCGGAACCAGATCGTAGGCTCGGCCAAACGCCACGATGTTCGGCGCTACGAGGATCAGGCGGCCGTCCGGGGGCGAGAAGGGATCGTGTTGGCCGAGGACGTTGGCTGCCATGACCGAAAGCCCTGCGCCCATGCCCGCCGAGGTGACGATGTTCGTTGCCGAATCAACCAGCGAGTGCTGGCCTTCGTTGCCGGAGTGGGCCACATCCAACATGGAGTTGAAGGTTTCGGCCGCTGCCTCCGCCCAGCGGGTGCGATCCACTACCCGCACGGGCACACGAGCTATGGCGCTTGCACCATCCAAACCGCTCACGTGAGCCACAATACTCGGGGCCTGCCCGGCACTCTCGCGCAGGCGGGCCACGGTGTCACGGGCTTCGCTGTTCGTGACCCGGGGCTGCCTGCGCGCCAACCGTCCAGAAATACGCCCAACAAGCCGAGGATCGAGAGTGCTCATGCGTCTACCGTACGCGCTTTAGAGATCTGTGAGTGAACTCAGGAAATCGTCAATTACCTGGCGTGTACCGGGGGCGTTCCCCTCCTCGATATCATCCACCAACACGGAGAACGTGAGCAGACGCCCGGAATCCGTGTATAGGTAGCCAGAGAGGGAAACCGCTTGGATGAGCGTACCCGTCTTACCGCGAATCACCCCGCCCAGATCATCCTCAGCCAACCGGTCACCCAGAGTGCCATTTAGTCCCGCCACCGGTAAGCCGGAAGCGATGGCTTCCAGATTGCACCCATCGCACGAATACGCGTTGTCGAGGATCCCCACCTGAAGATCAGTGGTGAGCCGATTAGAGATGGAGAGCCCGGAGTTATCCGAAATCGTGACGCCCTCCATCGGGTAGTCCAGCGAGGTCAGGATCTCAGCCGTTGCCTTCGCGCCGCCTTCGAAATCCCCGGCCTCCCCGTGCTTAATGCCAACGAGGTGACCGAGCACTTCGGCCAGAGAGTTATCAGAATCCGTGAGCATCTGATCCACCCACACCCGCACACTCGCACTGTGGATGCGCCCAACTTCCGCGGATCCCTCTGGCGCTGTTGCTGGGTCAACGATGTTGACCGAGATGCCGTGTCCCTCCAACGCGCTTGCGAAGGCCTGCGTTGCGTCACCTTCGGGATCGCTGCTGTAGCCGGAATCGCTCCTACCGCGATCAATAGCGATGGGACTCATCGCCATGACGTAGGCGGTATCGGCCCCTTCAACGTCAGGGTGATATCTGGGACCAGAAAACAGCGAGGTATCAACCGCCAGATCCACCGTTGAGGTTCCCTGTTCTGCGAGCGCTTCCGCCGCCTGATCGGCAAGGTCACCGAGGCCAGCGTGGCCCGTTACGGCAGAATCATCACCAGCGCCGGCGGAAAGCAAAACGTCTCCACCCCCTACGAGGTACAGGGTCCCATCCGCCAGCATCGCCGTAGTGTCCATGGTGGCATCCGGGCCAAGTGTTTCGAGCGCCGCGACGCTCGTGAGAAGTTTCTCGTTAGAGGCTGGCACCCGCGGCTCAGCTTCGTTGAGTCCACCCAACGCCTCACCGGTCAACGTATCGATGACCTGCACGGAGGGCTCCCCCTCCAACCGCGAATCCTCAGCGAATTCCGTGATCGCGCCGCTGACAGATTCGGTTGAGGGCACCGGCGCTTCCTCATCGAGGCTGGGCAGAGATATGTTCGCAGGCTGCACAGGCTCAATACTCGGATACTCTTGGGCAGTATCCCCAACAGGGCGCGTTGTGATGAGTCCCGGGGTAAGATCAAAGGCATCTGTTAGGACATAAATGCCGCCAAGCGCCAGCAACGCGGTTGCTACAACCTGAGTTTTACGTTTCACACTGCTAGTGTCGCATAAAGCCAACCGGTCGGGCCTGTGCGTGACCGAAGTTATCAGCACGAAGGAGAATGCCGATGATGGAATTCGATGTGACTATCGAGATCCCCAAGGGTAACCGGAACAAGTACGAGCTTGACCATAAAACTGGGCGGATCCGGTTGGATCGTATGCTCTTCACTTCCACGCGTTATCCGGATGATTATGGGTTCATCGATGACACCCTCGGAGAAGATGGCGATCCGCTTGACGCACTGGTTCTTCTGGAGGAACCCACATTCCCCGGCTGCGTGATTCGCTGCCGCGCTCTGGGCATGTTCCGCATGCGCGATGAACATGGCGGCGATGACAAGGTGCTGTGCGTACCCTCGGGCGATCAGCGAGCATCGTGGCGTACGGAAATCGAAGACGTCTCGGAGTTCCACCGCCTCGAAATCCAGCACTTCTTCGAGGTGTACAAGGATCTTGAACCCGGCAAGTCTGTGGAAGGCGCCCACTGGGTAGGCCGTGCAGACGCAGAGGTAGAGATCCAGCGGTCCTACGATCGGGCCGTTGAAGAAGGCTACTACGATCACTGATAGGCGCTGACTGCACGGAGCCTATAGCAAGAAGCACGGCCTCGAGAGGATTCTCGGGGCCGTGCTTCTTTGTCAGTACTCTGTTGTCTCTATCGGGACTTTGCGGTGTTAGAACACGCGCACAACCTTCGATGGGGTTCCGACCCAGCTATCCGGGCCGATGCGTGTCCCCATCCCGGGGTTCCACGCTCCAACGTTCTGCCCGCCACCAAGGCTGATGGCAACGTGGCCAGGCCAGAAGAGGATGTCACCGGGCTTGGCCTGCGAATAGGGAACCTCGTAGCCAACGGAGGGTGTGAAGCTCGTGCGGTTGTATCCATCGATCTTCACGCCATGCTGTGCATACACGTACTGAACGAAGCCGATGCAGTCCCAGCCAGCGGTGCTTGTGCCGCCCCACACGTAGGGGATACCGATGAAGGCCTTCGCCGTTCCGACGATTGCCGAAGCCGATCCGCCCGGGTTGGGCTTGGGCTTGGGCTTGGGCGCAGGGGGCTTGGGCTTGGGCGCCGGAGGCTTAGGCTTGGCCGTAGCTGTTGGAGACGGCGTCGGCTTGGCCGCCTGAGTTGGAGTCGGCTGTGCTGAGGGCTTGGTGGTTGGTGCCTGTGTTGCTGGAGCTGGCGTTGTTGGCGCCGGAGCCGGTTCGCTCGTGGGCCTCGGAGCCGGTTCACCCTCGGAAGGCTGTTCCTCTGCAGGTGCCTCATTGGCAGGCTCAGCCGCCTCGTCCGATCCGGCATCTACAGTGTCATCTTCAGCAACTGGAACCTGATCGTCGTTCTCAGTAAACAATGCCTCCGCGGATGCAATCGTTTCCTGCTGCTGCACTTCGGCCGCCTCTTTGGCCTTGGCTTCCTTCTTGTCCTGAATATCGCGTTCGATCTTGGCCGTGGTGCCCTTTTGAGCGGCGAGCTGGGTGATCAGTTCTTCGCGCTGGTCAGAGATCGCGGCGATTTGATTGGAGGATTCCTTCTCAGCAGCCTTCGCATCATCAGCAGCTCCCTTGGCCTTCTCAGCTGCCTTCTGATACTTCTCCGTCTTGGCATCGGCTTCATCACGCATCGAATTCGCAACGTCTTGAAGTGCCTCGAACTTCTGCACGCGCTGATCGGCATCCTGCCCAATCAGATCAAAAGCACGTGACTTCTGCGTCGCATCCGAGAAGGAGGACCCGCCCATCAAGAACTCGGTGCCGGGAATCGCACCAGCTCCGTCACGGTACAGCGCCGATGAGATCTGACCAAGTTCGCCCTTGGCCTCTTCCACCTTGGCCGCCGCATCATCCGCGGCCTTGTTGGCGTACACGGCCTCATCGAGGGCATCGTCCAACTTGGCCTCGGCCTCTAGCTGAGCGGCTTTGGCATCAGCGGCCTTGTTGCCAAGTTCGTTGTTCTCCGCAGCCAGCTGCGCCAGTTGAACATCAATGCTTCCCACATTGTCAGCAGTGGATTGTTCGGCCGCCTTGGAATCCTCCAACGCCTTTTGGTCCGATTCATCGGCGGACACAGGGGCAACAACCGCGCCCGCTACCACCGCGAGCGCTGCCGTGAAGGACAACGACCCGCGAATTCTTGAATTACCCACAATGATCTCCGTCAAATTTCGCGTCAACTGCCGCTACCCCCACGAGTGGTTAGGAGAGCCTCAGCAGTGGCCATATCTATACGGAAACGAATCTATAACATTTTTGTCAGAATAGAAACACTTACACCAACATTCCCACGATTATCATTTGTAACATCCCTTTCATCGTTCACAATTGAAGCATCCTAAACGCGCGCCACACCGCCATTTCCCCTCGCCCTCACCGCCAGTGTGGCTTCGCCCACACAAAGAATGCCACACCTACTGCCGCCGCTCGCCTCACTTCGCCGCGCCTCGACATCTCATTCAGGTCTCATTGCCTGAGATAATTGATTCGGCACTTGACGCCCACCCACAGGCGCCCCCTATGCTCTGAACATGACCATGCGAATGTCCCACTAGCGCACGCTGCTTCGTGCGCTTCCCAGCCCATCCGAACATGTACGTCAATGTGCGGGCTGGTAAGGACAATATGGCCGTCAGGCGTGTCCGCCGCCCGCTCCCAACAAGGGAGAAATGAAATGCCAAACACCAATGACTCGTGGACCTTCGAAACTCTGCAGGTTCACGCAGGACAGACACCCGATTCCCAATACGGAGCCCGGGCCCTTCCGATCTATCAGACAACCTCCTATGTGTTTCAGGACGCCGAACAGGCAGCAGGCCGCTTCGCGCTCACAGATCCGGGTCCCATCTACACCCGCCTGAACAACCCGACGGTTGGCGTGGTAGAAGAACGCATCGCAGCTCTTGAAGGTGGAGCCGCAGCCCTGCTGTTGGCCTCGGGTGAAGCCGCTGAGTTCTACACCTTCCTCAATCTTGCGCAGGCTGGAGACAATATCGTTTCCTCACCCTCGCTGTACGGCGGCACGTACCAGCTGCTGAAAACAACGCTGAAGCAACTGGGCATTGGCGTTCACTGGGTAGAAGATCCGGACAACCTAGACAGTTGGAAGGCCGCCATCGATGAGAACACGAAGGCTCTCTATGGCGAAACCATTCCCAATCCACGCGGGGATATCCTTGACCTTGAGCCACTGGCACAGCTAGCCCATGAACACGGCATTCCCTTGGTTGTGGACAACACGGTGGGCACCCCCTACAACATCCGCCCGTTCGAACACGGCGTGGACATCGTGGTGGAATCCGCAACGAAGTTCCTAGGCGGGCACGGCACAGCTCTGGGCGGCGTGATCGTGGAAAAGGGTGACTTCAACTGGGCCAACGGCAACTTCCCGCTTCTGGCCACACCCGATGAGAGCTACAACGGCATCACCTTCTCCGATCTGGGACCCGGCGGATTCGTCACCCGGATCAGGGCCACGCTGCTCCGTGATACCGGTGCGGCCATTTCACCGTTCAACGCCTTCCTGATCGCTCAGGGCCTCGAAACCCTGTCATTGCGCATGGAGCGGCATTTGGCCAATACCCACGCCGTCGTCGATTTCCTCGACAAACGCGACGAAGTGGAATTCGTACGTTACTCCGGACTAGTCACCTCCCCCTACTACGAGCGCGCACAGAAGTACGCACCCAAGGGCGCTGGCTCCGTATTCACGTTCGAACTCAAGGGCGGGCGTGACGCGGGAATTGCGTTCGTGGACGCGCTGACGTTGTTTTCGAACCTCGCGAATATCGGCGATGTTCGTTCCCTCGTTATTCACCCGGCTTCCACTACGCATTCGCAGTTGGACGACGACGAGTTGGCCGCCTCCGGCATCTCCGCCGGGACCGTGCGCCTTTCGATCGGAATTGAAGGAATCACGGATATCATTGCCGATCTTGAACGTGGCCTAGCGGCCGCAGCAAAGGTGAACGCCTAGATGTGTCCTCCACCCGCTCCCCGTTATCTCGTTGGCCATCCGGCGCTCGATCCCGTGACCGATGCCGAACCCATCGGAGATTATGACACCGGCTACCACCCACGCCCCCGCCTGCGTATTCCCGCGAGCGGAGCGTGGAAGGAAGGCGATGATCCCGGGGAGCGGGTGTTCGCGGATCTTGGACCGCTCGAACTCGAGTTGGGTTCGCGCCTGTCCAGCGTCCGTATGGCATACGAGACATGGGGGGAGCTGAACGCGGATGGCAGTAATGCCATCCTGCTGTGTCACGCCCTCACCGGTGATTCGCACGCCACCAGCAAATCTGGCAACAGCGGGTGGTGGCATGAGATCGTAGGGCCCGGCAAGGCGCTGGACACCACCAAGTACTTCGTTGTGTGCCCGAACGTGTTGGGCGGGTGCCAAGGCACTACGGGGCCGGCCTCGATCGCGCCCGATGGCCGCCCATGGGGGCCGCGCTTCCCGGAAATTACTATGCGTGACATGGTGGCAGCTGAGGCCAAGCTGGCCGATTTTCTGGGGATCTCTCGTTGGGCTTTGATTGCTGGCGCATCCTTCGGCGGCAACCTCGTGATGGAGTGGGCGGCGTCCTTTCCGCAGCGCACCGGCGCCATCGCGGTTCTGGTATCTGGGCCGGCCTCCACCGCGGAGCAAGTTGCCTACGCCCACTTCCAAAAGCAGGCCATCTTGCAAGATCCCAAGTTCCGGGCGGGCCACTACTACGGCGCGGCCGATGGCGATGGCCCCCATGATGGCCTCGGCCTTGCCCGCGAGATCGCCCACCTGACCTATCGCTGCGCACCGGAGCTTGCCAGCCGGTTCGATCGCACAGCCCAACAGGGCGAAGATCCCCTCCACGGCGGGCGCTTTTCCGTGGAAAGCTACCTGGACTATCACGCCTATAAGCTGGCCATGCGTTTTGACGCCAACAGCTACCTTGTCATCAA
>NZ_JBQCZW010000064.1:0-6663 GCF_052089425.1 Ancrocorticia sp.
ACCTGCCACGCCCACCACATGAGGCCACCGGCAACGATGAGTGGAACGAACGCCGTGGCTGCCGGGAACGGCGGCAAGGCATCGATGAGGGCCGCAACAAACCCCGCGATCATTCCCAGCAGCGCACCGGCTGCCAACCACGCGAGGTGTTCGGGGATCTTCACGGGGCCAGCGTTGCGGCGATGTCCGCGATGGGGCGGCCAGCCAGCGTGGCCTCCGGTTCGATGGAGTGCCACGGCTCTAACACGAACAGGCGTTCGGCGGCGCGTGGATGCGGGAGAGTAAGGCGTTCGGAATCCCAAGCGATCCCATCAAAATCAACGATATCGATGTCCAATAATCGCGCACCCCAACGCTCGTGGCGCACGCGCCCGCCGCGAACCTCGATTCGCTGAAGTTCGGCTAGCAGTTGGTAGGGAGATAGCACCGTGTCTAGCGTGAGGACGGCGTTGAGGTAATCGGGTTGGGCGGCCTGACCCGGGGCCAGAACGGGCGCCGTACCCACAAAGTCCGAGACGGCATCCACATGCACATCCAAGGCGCTAATCTGCTCAACGGCCCAGTCCAGCGCCGCGTGAGTATCGCCAAGATTTGCGCCGATCCCAAGCACGGCGTGACGAATTCCGGCATCCGCATTGGTGACAGGAGATTGGCGCGTGATCTGCACGCTGGCGTCCGCGAATTCCGTGCCCACCGGGGCTTCGGGCTTGTGGACCGTGACGGTCACGGACAGCGCACCGCGCGCCAACACCTTCGCGGCAATCCGTTCCGCCAGCGTTTCGATGAGGTTCACGGATTCACCCGCGATCACGCTCACCGCATCTGCCGCGGCGTCCGCGTAAGAAATCGTGTGGCCCACGGAATCGGTATGCGCGGCCCGCGAGGTTTCCACGTCCGCATTGATATCGACGACGAAGGGTTGTTGGTAGGTCCGTTCCTCGGGAAGCACCCCGTGCGTACCCAGTACCCTGACTCCCTCAATGCGAACAACGTCAGTCATGAGGGCAATCACTGGAATCGGCGCCCGGTGTTGCCCCCGCTTTTTCGAAGGCACCTGCTTCCCGCAGTTTTTCGGCGGTCAGAACGGCCGCCTTGGACGCGGCCACCTCGTGCACGCGCACTCCCCACACGCCCCGCGAGGCAAAGTAACTGGTGAGGGCGGCGGTGGCATCGTCACGCGCAGCCGGAGAGGGTCCGGAGGCAACATCCGCGAGGAAGCGTTTCCGGGAAACTCCAACGAGGATCGGCTGGCCCAACGCCTCAACGGCCTCCATGTGTGCGGCCAGATCCCAGTTGTGATCGGCATCCTTGGCGAACCCGAAGCCCGGATCCACGATGATCCGATCGCGGCTGATTCCTGCGCCTAGGGCTCGGGTGATCGAATCGGAAAGCTCCGTAGCCACCTCGTCAGGAACGCAGGAGTAGCTGGCCAAAGTATTCATGTTCTGTGGCATGCCGCGGGTGTGTTGAAGAACGTACAGGCACCGAAGCCCGGCCACCGTGGAGAACATCGAGGGATCGCCCGCGCCCCCTGTCACATCATTAATGATGGCGGCGCCAGCCTCCACCGCTAGGCGCGCGGTGTGGGCATGATAGGTATCCACAGATACAGGAATGCCAGCCTGAGAAAGCGAACGGACAACGGCACCGATCCTGTCCCATTCCTCGCGAGAGCTGAGTGGGGCGGCACCGGGCCGCGTGGATTCACCACCCACATCGATAATATCGGCCCCCTGATTCATCAGCCGGTAGCCCCTAGCCACCGCCGCATCCAAATCGAGCCACGATCCACCATCCGAGAAGGAATCGGGCGTCACGTTCAAGATCCCCATGACGTACGTGCCATGTGGCTCACGAAGATTGGTCCAAGCAGCCATATCTCCCCCTACGAGTTGATGAGGCTCATCGCCTCCGAACGTGTGGCCTGATTCCTCATAATGCCACGAACCGCTGAGGTAATGGTACGTGAACCCGGTTTACGCACCCCTCGCATGGACATGCACAGGTGTTCGGCCTCGATCACCACGATCACGCCTCTGGCCCCCAGCGAACCCACCAGAGCGTCCGCCACCTGGGTGGTCAGGCGCTCCTGAACTTGTGGGCGGCGCGCGTAGCCTTCCACAAGTCGGGCGATCTTGGACAGCCCGGTCACCTTTCCGTCCTTGCCGGGGATGTAAGCCACGTGTGCTACGCCGTGGAACGGCAACAGGTGATGCTCACACATGGAATACATGGGAATGTCCTTCACTAGCACCATCTCGCCGTGCCCGATATCGAACTGTGCGCTGAGAACCTCGGCGGGATCCGTGTACAGCCCGGCGAACATTTCCCTGTAGGCGCGTGCCATGCGCGAAGGCGTGTCCTTCAGGCCATCACGATCGGGATCCTCGCCCACGGCGATCAGGAGATCGCGGATCGCCTTTTCCACGCCCGCTTCATCGTATGTCACGCCTGCTCCACCGTAGGAAATTACCTCACTCATTCCTGCTCCTCTTCTTGCACATGCTTTCCCTCAGCCACAAGATCCTGAACGGGGATGGGGACGGGCGGGCGATCGTCACTCACTCGATTCGGGCCCGAAAGCCAACGCTCACGCGCTGGGGCCTTGGTCAACCCCGTGAATATCTGGGCCAGCTCAGCTTCAAGAACGGTTTCCTTATCCAACAGCCGGCTGGCCAGAATGTCCAAAACATCGCGGTTAGCTTCGAGTATGCGCCATGCTTCGCCATGTGCGGCATCAATGAGCCCGCGCACCTGTTGATCCACGGCGTCCGTTAGGGCGTCCGAATGTTCACGCACCCCGTCCCCGGAACTCGCTCCACCGGCCACCGCCACACCGGCAGCTTGGTCCGCAACCAAGCGCACCGCGCCCACCGCGGAGGTCATCCCGTATTCGGTCACCATCTTGCGGGCAACTGCGGTGGCCTTCTGAATATCGTTCGATGCCCCGGTGGAGGGATCGTGGAACACGATTTCTTCCGCCACGCGCCCGCCCATGGCATAGGCCATCTGATCGAGCAACTGGTTGCGTGATACGGAGTAGCGATCCTCGGTGGGCATGACCATCGTGTACCCGAGTGCGCTCCCCCGCGGCAGGATCGTCACCTTGGTGACGGGATCGGTATGCCTGAGCGCCGCAGCAACAAGCGCGTGCCCACCTTCGTGGTAGGCCGTCATCCTCTTGTCTTCAGCGTTCATAGCCCGCGATTCGCGTTGGGGCCCTGCCACCACGCGATCGATGGCCTCATCAATGTGCTCATCGGTGATCTTCGCGGAGCCCACGCGCGCCGCCAGCAGCGCCGCCTCGTTGAGCACGTTGGCCAGATCGGCGCCCGTAAACCCGGGGGTACGGCGTGCGATCGCCACAAGATCAACGGAATCATCTAAGGGTTTGCCCACTGCGTGCACGGCCAAAATGCCTTCGCGCCCGATGAGATCTGGGGCGTCAACCGCGATTTGCCGGTCAAATCTTCCCGGGCGCAGTAGCGCCGGATCCAGCACGTCCGGCCGGTTGGTGGCGGCAATAAGGATAACGTTTGAACGCTCGTCAAAGCCGTCTAGCTCCACGAGCAGCTGGTTGAGGGTCTGTTCCCGTTCATCGTTACCGCCTCCGGTTCCGATCCCGCGCCCGCGCCCCACAGCGTCAATTTCATCCACGAACACGATCGCTGGTGCATGCTGCTTGGCCTGATCGAACAGTTTGCGCACGCGCGAAGCCCCAACACCTACGTACATCTCCACAAACTCGGAGGCGGAGATCGAGTAGAAGGGAACGCCTGCTTCTCCTGCCACTGCTCGCGCCAGCAGCGTCTTTCCCGTTCCTGGCGGACCATATAGCAGAACGCCTCGCGGAATCTTCGCGCCCATCGCGTGGAAGCGCTCCGGGGCCGTTAAGAACTCAGTGATCTCCCGTAGCTCGGCAACCGCCTCAGCTTCACCGGCAACATCCGCGAACGTGACACCCGGATGGTCCCCGGAGATCTTCGAGCGGTCCCGCGCCTTTCCGAATCCGCCGGCACCGGACTGGATCTTGGGGAAGAAGTACAGGAAAACCCCGAAGATGATGACCAGCGGGATGAGCATGGTGAGCATCGCTCCCCACACGGATTCTTGAGGAACCTGAGAATCGTAACCCAACTCAGGCTGGGCATCGGCCACCAGATCGGCCACCTGTTCGGCTTGCGGGCGCACGTAGCGGAACTCCACGAGATCACCGGCATCGCTGGTCTTTCCGTCCTTGTCCATCGTGGTGGTGGGCTCGCTCAACCACAACCTGAGGCGCTGGCTTCCCTCCGTCAGCTCCACCCGATCCACCGTGTTGCCTTCAAGCAACTCGATACCCTCCGATGTGGTCACGGAGTTGAAACGCTCGGCGCTCAGGAACGCCCACACTCCCAAGCCAATCGCCACAATCACGGCAGCAACTACGCCACCGATGATCCAGTTCATGCGGCGATGTCCGCCTTTGCCAGGGCCCTCCTGCTGCGCGGGCGCAGCGGGTTCCGGGGCACTCTCGCTCATTTATCCTCCGTACACGTGCGGAGCCAGCGTGCCAATGAACGGCAGGTGGCGGTAGTTCTCCGCATAATCCAAGCCATACCCCACCACGAATTCGTTCGGGATATCGAAGCCGGGGAAATCCACCTGAATTTCTACCTTGGCGGCCTCGGGCTTGCGCAGCATCGTGGCGATGCGTACGGATTTGGCGCCGCGCGATTCAAGGTTGGATTTCAGCCACGAAAGGGTGAGCCCCGAATCGATGATGTCCTCAACGATCAGCACCTCACGGTCCGTCACATCGGTGTCCAGATCCTTCAGAATCCGCACCACGCCGGAGGATTTAGTGCCGCTACCGTAGGATGACACGGCCATCCAGTCCATCGTGACAGGTGCGTGGAGCTTGCGCACTAGATCGGCAACCACCATGACAGCGCCGCGCAGCACGCCCACCACCAAGATGTTCTCATCGCCGTACGCCCGATCGATTTCGCGCGCCATTTCGTCAAGCTTCGTGTCAAGCTGCTCCTCGGTGAGTAGTACCTTCTCGAGATCGCCCGGCATATCAGTCGCGTCCATCACGGCCCTTTCCATTTTCATCGTTACGGCTCCGGTCTAAGCCTAGTCCCTCAAACGTGATCCGCCCGCCCGATTGCACTGCACGGACGCCCGGCAGATCAATGCTACGTGCGCCTCCTGGACCGGTCACCAATTCGTCCAGATGATCGATGTGCCATCCCACCAATTCGCCGGCCCGCGCGCCCGCCTCCAACGCCAACGCCCGCAAAATCCGCGTACGTACGGCCGCAGGCAACCCACGTAACTTTTTGATATCCGGCTCACGTCCCAACCCCTCACGTTCGCGAGTGGCCCACGAGGTGAGCGCTTCGTCGTCGGCCTGAAGTAGTTGGGCCGTACGGGCAAGATTTTTGACGACGCCGGATCCCAGATCCTCTTCCAACGCGCGTAATGCGTGCGAACGGACGGCGCTACGCCGGAGTTGGGTTCCGTCCTTGGCGCGCCACGGCGAGGTGGGTTCGTTCGTCGGGTCATCCCACCACGCGATGCCGGCGGAGGTGAGGCCGGCGCGTAAATCCGCGCGGCGCATGCCAAGCAGGGGGCGCAGGGCGCGAATACCCGGATACTCGGGAAGCGGGCCGATGGGGAGCATGCCGCGAATGGAGCGGGCGCCAGAACCACGGGCCAAGCCCAGCAGGACCGTTTCGGCCTGATCATCTGCGGTGTGTCCGAGCAGAACGGCTGCGGTGCCCTCCTGTGCTTGATGTGCAATCGCGGCGTATCTTGCCGCCCGGGCGGTCCCTTCCGGGCCCGCGGTGGCCGCGGCATCCGCGCCATTCACGCGGGCAACATGCGCCCGGCTCACGCCCATGTTTTCGAGCTGGGCGGCCACGGCGCGGGCCTCATCCACCGATTCGGGGCGGAGGCCGTGATCCACGGTGATGGTATCGATCAGTAGGCCGTCGTGGCGGCTCACAAACAGTGCGGCGGCCGCGAGCGCCATCGAATCGGACCCGCCGGACACGGCCAGAAGGAGGCGCGATCCCGCGCCAATATCTGCCTGATTCAACGTATCGCGGACGGCCCGGCGCGCGGCGGCGGTGGCCGGATGCGGCCCGCTCATAGGACGCGATGTACCCATGAAAGTGGGGAGGAGAGCTCAGCAAGCGACGGGGCGTTGAGCGGATCGGCCCAGATCTGGTTGAATCCCTCGGTGCCTGCCTCCGCAATCACTCCGCGGACGAAGGCGTTGCCCGTGGCATACTGCGCCATTTTCAGGTCCATTCCGGTGAGCTTGTAGACCAGAGTTTTCAGCGGATTAGTTTCCGCCCGGCGTGTGGTCATCGCCCCCTTGAGCTTCGTCAGAGACGGGATCATCTGGCGGGACACATCGTTCATGACGTATTCGGCATGCCCCTCAAGGAGGCTCATGAGGGCGGTCAGTTCACCTCCGGGGCCTTCCTCCAAGGAGAAATCGGAGGAATCGGTGGCGTTCAGGAGCGGAGTGACGCGCGAAATCACATAGTCGCGCAACCACGGCGCCTGCGCAAACTGGGCCGCGTGAGTGAGTTCATGCACGCACACCCACAGGGCAAGATCCCCCGGAACCAGATCGTAGGCTCGGCCAAACGCCACGATGTTCGGCGC
>NZ_JBQCZW010000065.1:0-4920 GCF_052089425.1 Ancrocorticia sp.
TACTTCTTCTTTGGCATGGTTTCTACTCGCATTCTCCGGCCCATTATGGGCCAGTCTCAGCGTGTCCACCACTCAGGGTTCAGCCCCAACCAACCGAAGGACCACACGGACCCATCCTCAAAGCACGCCGCAACACCATCAACAACCTGGCCGGGTTCGACCTCGTCGCACTCCAAACCGAGCAACAACGAGACACACTCGCCACCCGTGGCATCGACACAACGAACACGCGCATCATCCCCAGTAGCCTTCCGGCCGAGGCGTACACCGCCGATGACGACCAGAACCGAAATGAGTCGGCGGGAACCATTGTTGCCACGCTGTCCGAGCTCAAACGAGTCGACCACGCTATTCGAGCAATCCATGCAACTAGAGAAGATGGCACAGGTGTTTCGCTGCAAGTGTGCGGCGATGGCGTCGAACGGCGCAACCTCGAGGCGCTAGTCGACGAACTCAGCCTCGAGGGGTCAGTGAAATTTCTCGGTCAAGTCAGCGATGTGCCCGAAAGACTCGCCGCCTCTTCATTTTCACTACTCACAAGCACCAGCGAGGGGCATCCGCTCGTACTCATCGAATCCATGGCCGCCGGCTGCATCCCCATTTTCTATGACATCGCCTACGGTCCCCGAGACATCATCACCCACGGAGTCAACGGCTTCATCGTCCCCTACGGTGACATCGGCGCCCTGGCGGCCACGATCAAGGAGTTCATCGCACTCCCCAGCTCAGAGCGCGAATCCATGCGACAGGCAGCAGTAGAGCGCGCCGGCGACTATAGTCCCGCTAGGAGTTTCGAACGCTGGTCGAGCGTACTCAAGACGTTGGCACCGGGCCCGGTCCATGCCTCCGAATGATCTCCTCGATCGACGACACAGAGCGTCCCAGTGCCGCGGCGCGCTCTGCGATCGTCAGATCCGTTCGCGTGTACGCCACGACTGCATCCTCAGGGCCCCAAAGCATAAGGCTAAGGGGCTCCGAGGGGATCTTTTTGATTTGCCCGGTCAGACTATCCAGTAGGCGACGAGCGATATGAGGAACGCAGCCGGCGAGATGGCTACGCCGGAAATTGCTGAGGGGAGATTTGTGGCGTAGCCCGCCTTGGCCTTCTGGATTCCAATACACCCGAAAACGATACCCAGAATGCCCAGGATTAGAGATAAGGTTATGCCCTGTCCCGTCGGGGGAGAGGTGAGGGCTGCAGTGGCGGCGGCGACCCCGTGCACGAGCGATGCGGTTCCGAAGCCGTTCTTGGGCCTCATTGCAGGCGCTACCTGCGGGGGCTGTGGATCGTAGTTCTGATGCATGATCCAATCTTATTTGTAGTCATATAGAGGGAGCCTCGGCAGGGCTAACGGGTCGATAACGTTTCCGTACACTGGCCCCGGCCTCACACGACGTGGGGACGGGGCCATTCGTCGTTTCACCCGCTCACGACAGTCCGTCGGTGAGGGCTTTGTGTGCAGATTCAAGCCCGTCGATCGCATCCAACATCGCAGTCTTAAGCGATTGAGCATACTCACTGGCGACCCCGAGGATCTGGTCCATCTCGTAGGTGCCGCGCAAGGCGTCGATGCCGAGGACGTCAACGATGGTCATGAGTTCTTGCAGGTTGAGCTCTCGACCGTATGCTTCAACTCGGGAGACTTTGACCTGGCTCCAATTCCCACCATGCTCCGAATTCAACCGGTCTGCGAACTCGTGCTGGTTGAACTCGAGCCGTAATCGAGCTCGACGTATGGCGTGACCGAGTGGAATATAACTGCTATCTGTCACCATGATTATTGCCTCCGTCTCTAACCTGGGGACCGTATTTCCGAGTGATCTCCTCGATCGACGACACAGAGCGCCCCAGTGCCGCGGCGCGTTCAGCAATAGTTAAGTCTGTACGCGAGATGGCGAACTCGATATGCTCTCGACTCCACGGTTGCCAGAGATTCGCGGGCCTCGGACGCTCTGCATGTTCGACCACTGGCTCGATATCCCAGTCACGGAGCCAATTTCGCAGGGTGGTTGTGTTGACCCCGACGGCGGCCGCAATGTCTCCGAGACTCTCACCAGACTCGCGGCGCCGGGAGACCTCGTAGCGAAGACGCTCACGGTCTTGCTTCGTCGCGTACCGGCGCGCTCCGCCCACCGGGCTCACTCCACGCTTGTACCGCGCATAGCATCGCTTGCACAATCCACGCGCCACCGCTGTTCGGTCGCACCACACGACTGCACAGGTGCTCATGCTGGGCTCGTCATCGAGAACATGGCAACAGGCTAGCGCAAATTGGCACAACAAAAGCCCCGGCCGCACCTCACGGTGGCGCCGGGCCATTGTCGATTGGAAAGACCGAGCGAGTCAGAATTTCGAGTTATTGATTTTCTGGCCATCGTCTGCGCGAGCAATTCGCAGCATCACGAAAAACTGCCGGATCACACGAGCGACCGAATCTAGCGTCAAGGCTAAGCAGAAAATTGCCATGCACCAGGCCGCGATCGGGGAGGCAATGACGTTCACGAGTGCGGAAGCCAAAAATCCAAGAGCGGCAGTGAACGTACAAACCACGACAGAGCGCCAATTTTCCATGAGTTCGGGCTCTGCTGTCACCCTGAACGATACGAACGCTTTTGACGCGGCGGAATAAACGAATACGACTACCACGCCGGCGAACCCCGCGACGATTGCGATTGCACTCGCGAAGCCTATATAGACGTCACCCAACATAGCGAGCGACTCAGCTTCTGGGTATGCATCGTAAAGGTGAAAAACTCGGCCGACCACCAGTACAGCCACATATACAGCGCAGCCAATGAGCATCACTACGGGGATACCGAGCGGGTGGGAATCGAAGTAGGTGATCGCCGAGGAGCGACCTGATGATTCGCCCATAATCCTCCCCCTTATTAGAACACCTATTCTAACTCATCGTGAGCCATCTCCAATAGATCCTCTCTGTACTTCCTTAGAGCAGATGCCAGCCCCTCAAGTATCTCTCCGGGCGAAGCGGGGTAGTCTTCACTGTGTCCGAAGACCTCAGAATAGCGCACCCGGTCCTTCAGGAAGTCAATTTTGTCTCGGATCTCGCCGCCATTGGCGCTCGGGCGAAGGAGCGTCGCTTTCAGGCGTGCTGTGCCTTCCTGGTTTCGAAATAGCCGGCGAACAAAGCCAAGCAGACGACTTGAGTCATCTTCGCCGGGCAATCCTACACCGTAACTCAGTTTTAGATTCAACGAGGCGCTCGGAAACTCGTTCTCGAGTTGTTCCAGGCCACCTTCAATACCCTGCGCGGGATCTGACTGAGGATCGGGTTTGGTCTTGACGTCGACCATCGTGGCACCGGTTGAAGCTTCTAAGCGTAAGCGCTGGTTTTCGTTCACAACTGGCCAGAGTTCGAACCAACCATCATCGAGTTCTTCGGCGTGAATCATATTCAGCCATGACTCGATAGATTGAGGCAGTGGTCCGCCTGATGTCCTGACCGAAGCCACGATATTCTCATCACGAAAGGGCAGCATGTATATTGGTTCGACTAAGCGTTCGTCGGGATCCAATGAAAGCGCTGCAGCGGAACCGCCTGCTGCTTCAACATCGGGCCAATCGGCGCCAGGCCGAGCTTTACAGAAGTAGAAGTAATCAACCGCCGGCGATTTCGCGGTGTAAGCATGGCCTATGTATCGCCTCCCGCGATAGTCGAGCCTCCGGTCTTCCTGCTTCAGTCCCGCTAGTCGTGAGTGGAATCGACCCCAAAAGCCTGGTGTGATCCGTTGGCGCACATCGTTTTTATCCTTGTGTACGATCTCGTATAAGTAGACGAATCGCCTTTTTCCATTCGGCATGGGCTCGTTCGTACCCCTTCTTGTAGCTAGAAAATGACATCCAGTTCTCCCCATCGTCCGTCAGTGTGACGATGCGACTACGGGCATGCTATTCCGAGCTGTTGCTTGAATTCGCGTAGCTCGACATTGGAAGTCAAAAGGTAGCCGTTTCGTTACCGGGGGCTTCACGAAGCAAGAAATAATAGAACGCATGGACGAATCCGCAGACTACGGCACAGCCACCTGGCGGTACTGGCAGAAGATCCTCAACGATGCCGGCGCCCGTGGGTCATTCCAGGACCGCCCGCCGTTGCCGGTGCGTGCCCGCATCGACTGGGAGTATGACGGGGCCGAGGGCGTCGACGGCATGGCGACACGGCTCGGATTCGACGGCGCGATCTTCGTCGAGCTCAAGGACCGTCGCTGCTCGATGATCGGGGTGTGGCTGCGGCCGGTTGGCGTGTGGTGGGAGGGGAAGCGACGCCCCTGCTAGTTCAGGGCAGGGGCGTCGGAATCACTTTACGATTGGGTATTCACGGGCGCATGAGGCGGGGTGATCTGGTAACGCCCGAAGATCTCCTGCTGCTTCTGCGAGTTCACTCGCTTCAGACGTCCGTTGATGAGGAATGCATCGATGAGTGCCCAGAATCCGAAGCCGCCGAGGGTAAATAGCAGCCCAAGAGCATATCCAGTATCACCAAGATAAAACCTATGTCCACCGAGCGCGCCGGTGAACAGCCACAGAAGCCACATGGGCCCTGCACTCTTCTTCTCGTTGTCGTAGGCGAGTTGTGCTGCCATAAGTTGTGATCCGTCTGCCATGATTCCTCCTGGGTTAAATGCGATGAAATTGCGGTTGTACAGCATGGGTGGTTCGAAGTGGTCTATGAATAGGGCCGGAGTCTCAGGAGACTTCCCAGATAATCTCTTCGTTGCCGACTTCCTCTGACTGGCTATTGAAGTAGCGAATCTTCGTGATGTTGGAGTCGTCGTCGGCTTCAGTCAATACCCACCCGCGAAGGCAGTCTCCCCATGACACTTCATTCTCGTAGTCCAAGATGGGTGAAATCTCTTCGTGGCGCCAGCTTGTGCTAGGCGACCCGTATCTACGGTTGTCGT
>NZ_JBQCZW010000065.1:4930-5632 GCF_052089425.1 Ancrocorticia sp.
CGTCAGATACTGCTGACCAGAACTCTGTAGTCACGTAGACGCCCTCAGGTGTGTTCCCGTCGCCGACGCAAACCTCGACGTCGATAGCTCCGATCCTGTGGTCAGCGACGTCGGTGACAACTTTGTATTCGTATGCGGTCACGCTGGACCCTCCGGGCGTATCGATAGTGTCTCCGAGCTTGTGAGTTTCGTCGGTCGGAGATGGGGTCGGAGTCGTCGCGGATGAGGTCGTGGTGGAGGGCGAAGCTGGTGCCGTGTCCAGCGGATCGGCTACTGGCTGAGAGTTTGCTTCGGCGTTTTCGGGTGAGGAAGAACAGCCTGCAAGGAGGACCACAGCGAGTGTCGCGGCGAGAATTGTTTTGTGCATGATCGGATCATAGGTTGTTGAGTCTCCAGATAGCGTGGAACTATGAGCATAGTGGCCGATTCGTTATGAAAGTGCCTTTCGCACTGACTACCAGACGGTGTGCGCTCAGTCGCTCATCAAGGTGATGAGGACCCATCCGGGAACATCGCCGCGGTCTGGTCGGTTACCTCGGCGCTCGCCTCGGCGATCGGGATCGTCGATCGTAAGACCGATGACGAACCCGGCGAATCGGTTCAGCAGGTGGTGGAACATGGTGTCTCCTTCTTCCAGGGCGGTCGGTTGGCGGGGCGATCAGGTGGGGCGTTGGCGGGGCGACTGTGCGCGTCAGACTGGGT
>NZ_JBQCZW010000066.1:0-5313 GCF_052089425.1 Ancrocorticia sp.
CGCGACTCTTGTGTGCCCTATCAAGTGAGACACATGTCCTGAACCTAGACACCTTTGGGCCCACAATGTGATGAGGTCCGGCATACGCCGGGCCTCATTTCGTTTTCTGATTATCGATATGGACACGAACTCGTGAGAGCAAAGGCAGTGGCCGACCTTACCGCGACGTTGTCGCTGCCGGCTGCCCGTCTGGTGACGCCTGGCCTCATTCGGACGATCCGGGCAGCAGACCGGAGAGCATAACCCGGAACGCCCGCCGAGTGTCGAGTGGCGGATTGCTGGCTGTCAACGCCTCGGTCAGCAGGCCGTCGAATAGCGCGAGGAGGATGCGGCTCTCTGGGCCAGCGTTGGGCGATCCTAGCTTTGTGAGTTGCTCCTCGGCCCACCCGATTGCCAGATTACGTCCGGCGGCGAAGATCTGCAGGGTATCGGTGTCGATCGCGGCCTCAGTGACGATGGCGTACCTAGCGACGGTGAGATCGCGGTGTGTGGTCGTCAATTCACTGACCAGCACCGCCAGCGCATCGCTGAGGCTCTCGGCGTCAGCCGTTGGAGTGGCCAGACTCGACCACACGTCTAGCTCGCGCTCAAGGATGCGCTCCACAATTCCATATATCAAGCGCGCCCGCGTACGGTACATGTTCGATGTGGCACCAGCGGGTAGCCCAGCGTACTGGTCGACGGCGCGATGAGTCAGGCCTCGCATACGTTTGTCGGCCACGACATCAATGCCTGCATCCAGCACCAGTTCGCGTCGTCCCATGCGCAGATCATACTACAGATGTAGTTACTACAGGTGTAGTATGAATTCATGATCGGATTCTGGATAGGACTGGGCATCGTTGGCGTCATGGCGCTGACCGCGTTGCGTCCTCCGCAGCGCCCGGGATGGCTGCGCGAAGCTGGTTATCATGCGGGCTGGGTGATCAACGAGGTGCCACTGTTCTGGCTGCTACTCATTCTGGCTTCAGTGTGGCTGACTCTGGACGAACACGGCTGGGAACTCGTGGACGGGCAGCTTCTGGCCGGGCTGGTCGTGGCCGCCGGGTTGTCGGGCCTGCTCGTCTACCTCCAAGCGCGCAGCCGCGGCGTTCGGAAGGTCTTCGACGATGCACTGAAGGAAACGATGGGCTGGGGGCTGCCTTCCCGGAGCCGGTCATCCGTATTAGCTCAGAATCTGCGGGCGATCGTGCTGCCGATGCCGCGTCGCAGGCGTGGTGTGCGGCATCTACGCAATATTGCCTATGGGGAGCACGGCTACCGCAATCTGCTCGACGTCTACCTTCCACCCGCCAAGACCCCGGTGGGGGTCTTCGTCCACTTTCATGGCGGGCACTTCCGGATCGGACGCAAGAACACCCAGTCACTGCCGTTGCTATACGATCTCGCGCGGCAGGGCTGGATTTGTGTGTCGGCCAACTACCGGCTGCAACCGAAGTCAAGCTTCCCCGATTACGTGATCGATGCCAAACGGGCAGTCGCTTGGGCCACGAGGTACGCGGCTGAGCTTGGGGCCGACCCCGACTTGGTGGTGGCCAGCGGCGACTCTGCCGGGGCGAACTTGGCGCTGTTCTGTGGTGCGACGCCCGGAGACACCCGCTTCCAACCCGGCTTCGAGGATGATCACACCCACGTTGCCGCGGTTGTCGCGCTGTACGGTTACTACGGACCAAGTTCAGGTGATCCCGCGAGCAGCCCACTCGTGCATGTCAATGCCGAACTGCCCCCCGTCCTGATGGTGCATGGCGGGCTTGACACGAGTGCTCCGGTTGCATGGGCACGCAACGCTGTGACCAAGATGCGCAAAGCTGCGGTGAACCCGGTCGTCTACATTGAGCCGCGCGATACCCAACACACCTTCGACTACTTCAGATCGCCCCGCTGCAATGCACTCATCGAGACGACAATCAGCTTCCTCTCCTGGGTGCGGAACTCGGGCGTGCCTGCCTAAATCTGGGCTTGGTGTGCCAAACTCGGCCGGCGATCGATTCTTGGCCACTGTTGTCGGTGTAATCAGTCAGCGCAGCTTGCGAACTGCCTGTGGGTGAGCGTTAGCGAGCGGTGTGAACGCGAAGCGGACACGCGAGTCCCTTTGGGCCCACAGATGGATGAGACCTCGGTATGGGTTCCCGTCTTTCACTTTCCTCAGTGGTACGAGAACCCTCGCAATACGGGATATAGGCCTTTCCCAGCGGTGGCCATTAGCCCTGCCTCGGTGCGAAAGTGAGTGAGTGCAGCGAGAGTGAGTGAATGTCGTAAGTGTTGGCGTTGCACGGCATCCCTGATGGTTTTGGCTATCTCTGGAGGAATTCACTCACTCTGGCGGTACCCCTTCCCGTACCGGCGTTTTCGGCGGTCTTCATTGATTAGGTCTTCGCAGGCCCAGGAAGGCCGGTTCGCGGGCCGTACCAATGTCGGAGCTGTCGCATAGCCTGAGTGCATGAATAATGACAAGGAAAAGTGCGCTGCGAGCGCGTTGGGTGAGAATGGTGATCGGTGGGGATTGACCGTCGAGGATTTGCTTGCTGTAGAGAATGGACATCATTTCCATCGCGGCTGGCATATTGGCTGGGCATGGAGCACGGATGCCGAAAGCGAGTACGTGGATATCCTTAGCGAACACCGGATGCCAGGGATGTACGCCATAAGGGTCTTCCCTGATGGCTCGCACGAAGATTTGGATACTCCGGGCATGTATCGCGTTGTTGGTAACACGCCGGACGAAGACGAGCGGTTGGACCGCGAATTCTTGGAGCGCAACACGCGTGCCTACGCTTCGCTACGTGACCGTGGCTTGCTCCCGGCATTCGGCGAGAACATCGGCAGTCAGGACATGAACGAGTATCTAAGGAGCGGGACTGGGCATCGCGAATAACGCAGTCAGGATCGCAGCCGCGGGGCGGCTCCTACGTCCTGTGTTTCGGCCTGTACGTGCGGAAGAACGCCCGAGGGCTGTCCGAGAATACCTCGGTGATCTCCCAATCGACGCGATGCCCGCCGGCTACATCGAAGATCCGCACGCCGTCACCGAGGAACACGGGAGCGACGGATACTTGGAGTTCATCCACGAGACCGTGTTCGATCGCTTGGCGCGCGCTGTCTGCACTGATGATCTGCACGTCGCGATCTCCCGCAATGGCTTTCGCACGTTTGATCGCCTCGCGCACATCGCAGTTCAAGGCGATCACCGAGGGATCGTCAGCGAGGTCTTCGGGGCGATGCGTGAGTAT
This sequence comes from Ancrocorticia sp., assembly GCF_052089425.1. Lineage (NCBI taxonomy): Bacteria > Bacillati > Actinomycetota > Actinomycetes > Actinomycetales > Actinomycetaceae > Ancrocorticia > Ancrocorticia sp. Next base: position 3,231 of record NZ_JBQCZW010000066.1, read on the forward strand.
GAACTCGGTGCCCGACCATGCACCGCCATACGGTTCTGCTGTGAGCTCGTCTCGCTCATCGCGCATTGCGATGGCCGCGTCATAACCGCGGCGCCCCGAGATGATCACGGCAACGCGTTCTGCCATGCGTTGCGTTGTTCCCTCTGCGAGTGGCTCAGCTGCACTCATCCAGCTCATGTCGTGGCCTGGCCCCGCGATGAATCCGTCGATCGAACTGGTGAATCCGTAAGCTACCTTGCCCATTCGCTGAGCATAGTTGGGTGCGCAGGGCTGCGGCAAGGTTGGCCTTCAAAAAGAACCACCGCACAACGCGCCGGTCCCACAACCCGTCGTCGTCCTCCCAAAGGGAAAATCGGCAATGACTGGATCGGACGGACATGCTTGACAGGTTGAGGAAGGCCCATAGCATAATGAGCTGTTTCCATTCGATCGAAGACCGAGGAGCTGTGCATGGGTGCACCAACAACCAAGCGGGGTCGATGGCTTGTTGTAGCCCTCGGAGCGGTCGTTGCCATAGCGGCTGTGTGTGGTTGGTGGTGGCTCCGTCCGCCGTTCGAAAGTGAGTACCGTGATGCCAGTTGGTTCACGGAACGGCTGAGGTACAACGTTGAAGGCGGCGTATTCGCCGAAACATTCGAGCACGTCAGCGCATTCGAGGCCGGTGACGATGCGTACACAGCATATTCTCGACTCGAGTATCTAGACAGCGTGCTCATGAACCACAACATCTTGCTCCTCAAACTTGAAGACTCCCCGGCGGTGCAGCGCGATTCGCAGTTGCGCATACTCGTAGATGACTTTGGCGATGCGTATGGCGAAATGAATGATCTGATACAGCAATGGGAGGATCAAGGATTTGCGGAAGTCGCGATGGTGATACGGAGCTGCCGGCCCGCACCGGAGAGTAGCGGATGTGCGGAGGCTCTGGCATCAGCGCAAGACCTTTTATCTCACCCTGAGTCCGGGGCATTTCAAGAAATACTCGAGCTAGCCGATTCCGGCGCTGATGCCGCAGAATTCAACGGCCCGATGGACGCCGTTCGAATAGAAGGTGAGGAGAAAATGGCGGCGTACCTTGAATTTGCGATCTCCTTGGATGAATACGTGGGGTCAAAGTGGACGTGAAGAAGTGGCCGCGAATTCTGATTGCCGTGATCACGTTGGCTGGAGCCTCTGCGTGTACGTCCAACGCCGATACGTCCACGCCGGAAGGTGTGGCAACGGCATGGCTGCAGGCGCAGGAGGATGGGGACGCCGAGAAGCTTGCTGAACTGACGTTGAGTCCGAAAGGGCACGATTGGATCGCGGAATCGCCGTGGCTCGCAACGCGAACCTCCGGAATCGTAGACGCTGAGCTCGTCAGAATTGAAGACAGCCCGGACCGCGATGAACCCGAGGCCCATGTGCGCTGGACGGTGGAGGGCGGTAACACCGTGGAAACCATCCTCACGCTGGAGAGTATGGGAAACAAGTACAAGGTGCGGCCACCGGAAAAAGGAGTGGCGAACCTCAGTCCGGCAGAGTTACAGGAACAGTGGGTGAGCCCGGATTCCCTGCATCTGGATCAGGGATTCGTGCCCGAATGCCCCGGTGACGGCGAAGAAACGTGGTGCTATGACGCGAACGGTTTCTACGATTACCAAAGCAGCTCCAGTCAGCTACCGATGCTCCCTTTCGGGACGTATGAATATGTAGCGAGCTCACGGGCGTACGGCGTCACTGGCGCCTCGCAGGTGACGGCGGTCATTTCTGACTATGGCGATACGGAGATCACGATCGAACCGGGATTGACCGTCAAACCTGAGGCGATCGAGGAGATCGATGGACTGCTAGCGGACTACATCGAGCGATGCCCCGTGGTTGGCCCCAAGGAGACGGGAGACTGTCAGGAACCTGAGGCCCCTGACGAGGTGACGATTCATGCCGATGGTTGGAGGATTGCCTACGGTGCACCTCCGGGCTCGCCCGGCATCTTCTTGTATATGCGAGCAACGCCCGTGGACGGCGCAGGGGCTGCGCAGGAGATGGATATTCTTTTCCAGCACTTGGGTCAGGGCTGGCCGGACTAGGCCTCGATTGGACG
>NZ_JBQCZW010000067.1:0-4788 GCF_052089425.1 Ancrocorticia sp.
CACAAGCAGGACTCATAATGAGAAGAGCTGGTTGCTCAATCCCGAGATGGGCTACGCGCTCTGACGGTACGCAGTGAACCGCGAGGCCGTTGGCCGGGCGTGGACTGCCCTCCGGATACTTGCCCGTGAGTAGCGAAGAGACGTTTTCGCCCACTGCAGCGATCAAAGCCTTGTGAAGTGCCGCTGCCCACGCCATGCGATCCTCTGGCTGAACATTGTCTCCGGATAGCGGGACGACGTAAACCGATGACCAGGGCACAGACAGATCGTCAGCGGGCGCTCGACCAGCGACAATTGGCACATAACGGCTGGATCGCACGCATTCCTGAGAAATCCTGCTCGGCTTCGGTAGTTCCCCTTGTTTCAATTTATCTGCGGCAACTGTCGGCTTCTTCTTGGGGTTTGCTTCACCGTGCCTTTTCATGAGTTCATCGGTGCGGCCTGCGCGAGGAACGCGAAAACGTTCCCCACCGCGTGCGAAGATTGTCTGCTCACGGGCACGCCTATGAGTGGCGGTCGCGCCAGTCCTTATAATCACTGGGCTCGTTGCTTCGCCCAAGCAGCCGACATCTGCAGCAAGTAAATCTAACCATTGTGCGACGTTACGAGGAACATCTTTCCAGATGTAGCCAACGGGGCCAGACAAACCGGCTCCGTCACTGATCAGGCGTTTCTCTGCGGAGTGTTTTGCGTTAACAGAGCTGACGTTGCGGTAGGCAAACTCTTCTCCTGTTCCGAGTGGTGAGGATTGTGGCAGTTCCATTTCTACTGGCTCGTGTTCATCGAGCCAGCGTAGGGATTCCACTGCTTGAGGGTGGGGGATCAATGACGAACCATCTTCTGAAACTTGAGCTGTTGAACCGCAGCAGGCAGCATTAGTCAGGGCAGCGTGCAGCCTAGCTGCGTCAGGAAACGGTTCTCGTGAGCCGTCAGAACGATGACCTAAATATGTGTCGAGAAGGAATGTAGCTCGCAAACCGAACTCTTGAATCGTCTCTTCCATGATGGCTACTCATCTTCGCTATCATCAGTTGCTGCGGCATAAATAGACTCATCGCCATCGACTTCGAGGACTTGCCCTGTCCATTCGATCCCAGCGATTCGCGAAGCTTCCTCAATTGCGTGCTGAAGAAGTGCATCCATATCCGCCACTTCGAGCGGATCGATCTCCTCTGACTGGCCATACCTCTGATCCAGCAGGACCTTGGGAACTGAGGTTTCAACAAGATCGCAATTTGCTCTCAAGTAGAGCTCACGGTCAGCTCGCGCCAGCCCGGCAAGTGCCAGAGCAGCAAGCAGAGCACGGCACACAGCGTCCCCTTCAGGTGTGGACCCGAAACGCATTTGACGTAGCGTGGAGAAGCTGAGAACCCAGGAGCGGCTGATCTGGCGGCACGAAACGCCTCCAATGGTGTCGAGAGTAGGGGGCACCCCGCCCAGCCCTAAACGAGAGGCACTGGCTTTGCCTTCACCAGCTTTCTTGATGTCCTTGGCTATGGCCTGCAAGTTGTTACTGCTCAATTCCTGCTCTTGATTGGCCGCGAGTTGTTCCATCTTCTTCTTTGGCAGGGCGATGCTCATTCCAACGGGATCTACGCGCGCTCCTCCGCGCATTCCGATATTGCTGTTGGGGTCAGCTTCCTGATCTGCAAGCGTTCCAATAATCTCGCCAACAAGCGCGGATCGGAGGCGAACCTGATTAGATTTTCTGGTGGAATCCCATCCTCCGAACGCGAGAACCGCGGGCGAGTGCGAGAGGATCGGACTGAAATCGCGCGGGTTCGAATTCCTGATTGCCCTGTAGGTTTCATCGGACGTTGTCGGCTTACCTGCAATACGTCCGGCCCTTATGTGCCCGTCGAAGGCGCGGTGAGGAAGATCTATGTCCTTATAAGTGTTGTTGGGGTAGGTGACTTCAATGCGCGGCATCAGCCGTACGACTGGGTCTGGATCGTCAACAGCCTGTGACAGAGACGATTCAACTCTGTTGAGCATGGATTGTTTGGAATCGATCGTGACAACCTTTTGCGGTTCTCCTTCTATGAAGCGAGTTTGGAAGTCAAAGGTTGGGTTACTTCCCTTGACGAAACGTGAAGGAGCGACAGAAGCTTGAGTACCTGCCGCCGGGGCGAGTTCTGTTGTTTCTACCAGAACGCTTGCTCCGCCAGGCGAACAAGCGTCAACGAGATCTTGCCAGGTAAGTTTGCGAGTCATTTTTCTTGTCCTTTGTTTGTATTAGTGAAGTGCACAAGTCATGAGCACATGTGACTGGTCGGGCAGCGGCGTTTGCTTGCCAGTTAGCCCGACAGTGGGCTCGGACGGGATGCCCGGGCCTAAATAAAACGTTAATCTCTACCTCCGACACATTTGCCTGCCTATGCAAATGTTGTGCTCGGAAAGAGAGAACTGTCGGAAGCAGATGAGAGAATGTTGCCACGAGACTCAGATGCCTCGTGGCAACCTCTGCGCCTGCCTCCGTACGAAGAGTCTAGCTCGGAGTCCCGAATAATGCAAGGAACAAGTGAAAGCCAATAGAACTTACCACGTACTATGGAATTGAAAGCGCTAGAGAAGAGGCCACCCTCTGCAGGGCGGCCTCTTTTCTGGCTTATGAAAGCCAATGGATCTAACCACGCCTCAATGAAAGGCAAATCTCGCGACTTGCAAACAACTCGGAGCGGGAGCCGCTCTTGCATGGCCATCCTGACAGTTTAGGTTGTTTGCTGCGGAAGCACTACCTTGGCCAACCGTTGGCAACGGCAACTCTCATCTACGCCACACCCCAACCCGCTAAGCTGTCCCCGTGGCCGAACAAGAACGCGTTGACTCCCTGAGCAACATTCGGCGCGCTCCCAAGCCACCGCCGCGCAAGGGCCTGCGCCGCACAATAGCCGCGCTCACGGCTGCCACGTTGATAGCAGCCGCCTACATTGTTGGTGCCAATATCTACATGACCAGCAGCACGGCCAGCCACATATACGCCACGCCAGCAGAACTCCCACCGAGCACGCAGGCGGACGCCATCGTGATCCTCGGCGCCGGGGTCCGCGCAAACGGCGAACCCACGGATGCCCTCCACGATCGCCTGCAAACCGGCCTGACGCTCTGGGAGCAGGGCGCCGCCCCAGTGGTGGTTGTGAGCGGCGACAATTCGGACGTCGCGAATTACCAAGTTGATGTCATGGCGAGCTGGCTGGAGGACAGGGGAGTCCCCGAAACCGCCATCACCCGCGACACGGGCGGCCTGAACACCTACGATACGATGTCCCGCGCCAGCCACGTCTACGGCCTAGACAGTGTGATCGCGGTGTCCCAAGAGTTCCACCTTGCCCGCTGCGTGTATAACGGGGAGCAACAGGGGATGGACGTAATAGGCGTAGCCGCGGACCTGCGCCCCTATGAGGACGAGACAAGATGGCAGATCCGCGAGTGGGGCGCCCGCGCCAAAGACCTCATCGTTGCGGCCTTCTAGCGCAGAGCGCCCCACATCCGCCTACATCAGTCCCTTGTACAGCCCGAGGATTTCCTCTTCGGTTGCTGGGCGCGGGTTGCCGGGCGAGCACACATCCGCAAAAGCATCGCGTGCCAGCGGCTCCAGATCGGCCTGCGTGGCACCCACCTCGGAAATAGTGGTGGGATTGCCAAGATCGGCGGTGAGCCCACGAACCGCGGCAACAGCAGCGTCACGCACAGCCTCGAGATCCCCAGAGTAGGCGTCCTCCACGCCGAAAGCTGCGGCAATGTCGCGGTACTTTTCGCCCGTGTAATCCTTGTTGAACTCCATGAGCGGGGCCAGCAGAATACCGTTGGCCACCCCGTGAGCAACGCCCAGCCGCCCGCCAAGCGGATGCGCCATGCCGTGCACAAGCCCCAACCCAACGTTCGAGTAGGCCATACCGTTGATGTAGCTGGCGAACGCCATCTCCTCGCCGGCCTCCTTATCGCCATCGGCACTCTTGGCCAGATTCGCGGCGATCATCTGGATGGACTTCAAACACAGAGCATCCGATAGGCTCCACGCACCGGGGGTAATGTAGCCCTCGATTGCGTGGGTCAGCGCATCCAGCCCGGTGGCCACCTTGAGCCCACGCGGCATGCCGTCCGTCAGGTCAGGATCAACGAACGCCACCACCGGAATATCGTGAGGATCCACAGCCACGAACTTCCGCTTGTTGGCCGTATCCGTGATGACGTAGTTAATGGTGGTTTCCGAGGCCGTCCCAGCGGTGGTAGGAACGCCGAAAATCGGCACGGCAGGATTATTTGTGGCCGCGGTTCCTTCAAGGGAGAGAACGTCCCCGAACTCGGGGTTCGCCACCACAATTCCGATGCCCTTGCACGTATCTTGTGGCGATCCACCGCCCAGACCGATGAGGAAATCGGCGCCGGATTCCTTGAACTTCTCCACGCCGTCCTTGATGCACTCAACAGGTGGGTTCGGCTTCACGTTGGTGAAAACCTCGTAGCCAATCCCGGCCGCCTCCAGCACGTCACTGACCTTCTTCGCGGTCCCGTTGGCCGGATCGGCGAGCACCGGGTCCGTCACGATCATCGCCTTCGTAAACCCGCGAGACTTCGCCGCTTCAGGGATCTCATTGATCGCACCACGCCCAAAGAATCCAGTCTGATTGAAGATCATCCGATTGACCATTATCTACTCCTTCGCATATGGGTCCCGCGCCTTTGGTGAGACCGCCTCCCATTAAATCGTAGGCGTGAGCACGCGGATAAGCGGCTCTTCACAGTTGGGGGTGTAGGAGTTGGTTTGTGAATCCTCCGGTTTCGAGG
>NZ_JBQCZW010000068.1:0-4730 GCF_052089425.1 Ancrocorticia sp.
CAATTCGCCGTTAAGCCGCAGCCTGTTACTGGTAGGACACGAACCACGGCTTCGGCTCAACGTCCATGGTCTGTTCCGGGGTAAACGTCGGACTGTCCTCGTCGTAGAAGTTCTTCCACGCCATGCCGATCCCCTTCGGCAAGCCTTCTTGCAGTGCGTTCCACGTGCCCATCTTGAGATCGGGTGTGCCGTGGCCATCCGCGTGCAGGATCATGGCAAGTTCCTCGTGGGATGTGTCTAGATCCTGCCTGTCGGTGATCATGCTCATCGAGAACTGATGCATGACGAATACCTTCTGAGGCAGATCATTTTCGGCCGTGAGCTCGGCGAGCCAGTCTGCTGTCTCATTCACCTCAGCGGCATCCACTGAGCCGATCTGTGCCATGTGACGCTGGCCCTCTTCGAGCCGCCACTCGGAATCGAGCGCCAGTCCAACGTGAGGCTCCTTCAGTAGATCTTCATACATCTGGGCTTGCTCAAGGAAAGTAGATGTGCCCGGCTGGAGATCAAGCACAACGTAGATTCCTTCCTCGCCAGCGCGGTCAATCCACGGCTTGAGCGTGTCGTGGCTGAGTTCAGTTGAGTAGTTGCCGTCCGGTCCGGCTTCTGAAGAGGCGACGGTCGTGATGATCTCCATCGCTGGAATAACGGGCTCATCCGAGTAGTCCTCGTATTCCGCCGCGAGTTCCTTGACCAGATCAACGGATTCGTCAAGATCCTGTTCGCCGAGGACTCCCAACTCAGGAATGTTCGGGGACCCGTAGGCAGCAACCATGCGTCTGCCCGGGAATGCGATCTGGCCGCCACCCGGAAGCTCGGGGGCCGTGCGAGCGGTTGCGAGGCGCGCAGTGAACGTATCAGAATCACCGAAGTCCTCACCCAACGCGAGCACGCCGCCACCGTCCGAAGCCTTGGCGGCCTCCACGGTTTCTGAGGTTGCGCGCGGATCTCCGTCCGGCAGCTCAGCTACGTTGCCCGATGCTGCCTCGATCGTTGCGCTCGCAACCTCTTGGCCCGGCGTGGGGCCCTCTGTGCTCGTGACGAACAGTGTGGCAGCTGCGGCGCCCCCATCGCGTGTAATCTCTTCGGGCGCCTCTCCTTCTTGAACTTCGAGGCTTTCTGGGTCGTAGGTGATGACGTCTAGATCAGCGATTGCCTCGAACTCCTTCTGGCCTTCCGGCACAAACACGGCAGTAACTCCCAAGCGTTCCAGCTCATCGGCGGTTGCCACGTCATCCTCGCCAACGATAAGCCCGGGTGCCTCCAGATCCAGCGACTTTTCAGCTACGGCACCGGCATCATCTTCGTTGCCCACGACAGCAATGTCGGAGGATTCGAAAGCCAGCTCCGAAGCTGCCGCCGTGGCTGCGCCAGCATCCTCTGGGGAGGCTAACTCAACGCTGTCGCCTTCCGTCTTGAGAACAATGCTCGCTGGTTGCGCGGTATCGGAACATGCGGTGAGGCCTCCCACCGTCAGCGCAACCGCCGCCGCGCCAGCGAGGAGTCTGGTCCGGTTAAGTGATTCCGGGCGTGCGATGCCCGGTTGCCGTGCAAAGCTCATGTGCTCCACCGTACACGGATGAGACACATGTGTCGCCCGGACCGAAGGCCCTGATGCGCACAGCGCCAGAAGCGAGGGATCTCCATCTTGAACATCAGATACTGCCCCAAGCGGGGTCAAGCACAACCGAATCCGGATAGTTGCAACCTAATCAGCTCTGATAGGCATCAACGGCAATACAATTTGTCCGTTCAACACCCTGCGGGAGGAATCCAAGACCTCCTGACGGATGAATGGCTCAATCACACGAAAGCCATCTCGATTCATATAGTCATGGATCTGCTCGTTTGACGGAGTATCACGAGTTAGCCCCGGAATGTACAGCAGTGCTTCGACCGTTACGGACAAAGAGCCTTGAGGCAGATTCCCAAACGTCGTCTGCACAGATACAGTCAGTATCTCCTTGGACTCGTTCGAACTTGAGTTGAAATTGAAATCGACACTGACTCGCTCAGCCGCCTCATCACTCGCCCCGATGTCGTCGCTTACCGCGGCATCGGTATGCCGATGCGCGACAATGTCCGCGACCCGAATATCGACGATCTGAGCTGACTCGGACAACGTGAGAGACTCTTCATGGCTGTCCTGTTCCATCAGATCGCACCGTGAAACGTCTGCCGCGTTTGAGAAACAGTCCATCTTTTGTTTGAGCGAGCCGTCTTCGTTTCCCAATCCGCCCAGCCTGGGATATGGGTCCCATGAAATTTCTCGCAGTCGTCAATAATAGCCGTCTCTATGCGCGCTTCTACTGCAACCGCGTACCTTCTCAAAGTGGCAAGAGTTGGGTTCGCGTCATATCGTTCCAACGCTGCAATCGCCGGTTGAGAAACACCAAGACGATCAGCAACATCATCTTGTGAAAGCCCATGCCTCTTTCGTAACACTATTAGTTCTCGCAGGAAGCGCAACTGATCCCTGCGAACTGCCACCATTCGGTCCTCTACAACCTCTGGCGTAAACTCATTGTTCATAAACTATAACTTATATCTTCTGGCACGCTGATTCAACACCTATCCTGTTACTGCAATTCCGGTATATGCCAAGCCGCCTCACAACCAGACCGAAACGTTTGTTCAGCCCTTTGGATCTCATGATTCTGCCACGCCCTGACCTGGGCCGATGTACCATCAACTCTCTTTTCAAATATGTGTAAGCCAACAGCTGTGAACGGCCTCCGGCTAGGATCCTCGCTCTCGATTAATCGCAACTGGCACTTGATTCGTCGATGTTGCCCAGTCTCGTCCCGCTCTTGTACCTCAAGGTCATTCCAACGAAACTCATAAAGTCGGCTGAAGCTGGGAGACTGGATGGCTTTGACCTCATCGACTGGGGATAGCTGACCCTCCTGAGCCACCTCGAGCAGCGCACGAACCTCGCCTCGAATCAATGTGGCCGTGAACGGATGTCGCAGCCGATTACCGCTCGAATAAAGAACAGAATCCGCTGCATCCACCGCCGCCGCAACGTGTTGTCCCCGCTGTTGACAACCATGCCAATAGAAACCAACACTGTTACCCGAACTACAACACGAAGTACTATCACTTTGGCCTGCAATCATGAATCAATGCTATGTGGACCCTCCCACACAATCAGACGCACCAGTCCCCTACTCCCCCAAGCTCCGCGCACGCATCTCCACAGTCACTTGTGATGCGTCCAAAACCTCCAACGCATCCTCGAGGATTTCCGCATCGAATTGGTGATCATCGCGCGCTTTCAACAGCGCCTTGCGTTGCGCCTCGATAATCTTCAGTTGGGAGGGCACGTGTCCCTCGACGCGAGGGCCCTGAGAGCCCTCTGAGAGTTCGTCCTGTTCGCCACCTTGCCCGCTCGCGGCGCAGTCAGCTATCAATTCTTCTTTCGCCTCATCCAGAAGCGCCGTCAGCTCGGCGTGTTCGGCCGCTCGTTCCTGAGCGGTGGGAGCAGGGGTCGGCTTGACCCACTTGACGAACGGAGCCAACGTCCCTCCCTGAATCATGAGCGAAAGAAGCGCAACTAGGAAGGCGATGAACACAAGGTAGGACCGCATGGGCGCTCCCAAAGGCAGGGTTTGCGCCGCAGCGACGGTTATCGCCCCACGCATCCCAGCCCACACAATCACGCCGCCATCACGTTTGGTCAACGGCGATGCGAGGAAGTAATCAAGGTCAGCAAGCACCCGGCGCAGGCGTGCCGCCAGATCACTTCGGCGCTGTTCGGGGCTTTGCCCGCGCCTCAACGCTCTCTTCTTTCTCCGAGAAAGCCTGCGCTGGTGTTTCGCCAGTAGCTCGGCTGGCACCTCCGACACCTCCTCAGGGCCGTCATTCCCCGCGGCACCGTGCGTCCCGATGGCCGCCAGCGTCCCCGTTTCCCCGTTGGCCAAGCGATCTTGCAAGGCCTCGAAGTGCGGCTTGAGAGGTTCACGCCGCACAGCCCTCTTCTCCAATCCATGCAGCAACGGATACACGAAGAGGGCGCGCACGATAATCGACGCAATGAGTGCCAGAACAGCCACTCCGAGTGCAATCAGGATGGCTGGCGAGGAGCTATCGCTCAGGTCGGTGACGAGCGAGTGGAACTCCAACCCCATCGTCAGGAAGATGATTCCCTCCAAAATAAACTCGATCGTTTCCCAGTTCTGCGAGTCGGAGATGCGCTGGCTCGGAGACAGGTAGGTCGCGGCCCCCTGCCCGGTTATCAGCCCGGCTACAACGGCCCCGACCAAGCCAGAAGCCCCGATGGCTTCGGCGCCAGCCATCGCAATAAAGGGGATAGCAAAGGAGAGCGTGGTAGTTGCGGTGGTATTGGAGATTCGGCTGCGAACCGCGAGATTCAATTTGCCGACGACGATTCCCACAACAGCCGCCCCCACAACCGCCCACAGCAAGGAGCCGGCAACTCCCCACACGGTAACCGAGGCCGCCGCCGCTGCCACGGCCGTCCGCAGCATGACGAGTGCCGATGCATCGTTGAGCAGCCCCTCCCCTTGCAGGATGGAGATAACGCGCGGTGAAACTCCGGTCTTCTTGACGATCGACACAGCCACTGCGTCAGTCGGGCTGATCACGGCGCCCAGCGCGAGGGCCCACGCCAGATCAAGATCCGGGATGAGTAACCACAAAAGCCCACCAACCAGCCCGGTGGAGATGATCACCAGAACGATCGAGAGGCCCGATATCGCGCCAAGCTC
>NZ_JBQCZW010000069.1:0-4685 GCF_052089425.1 Ancrocorticia sp.
CCGTAAAGGGCCGATCACTAGACTACCGAATGAGCACGCAAGAAGCCGGGCGTTTGGCAGGCATGGAAGCTGAAGCCAGCAAGAAACGCGAGAGCGCACACAGTGAGCTTGCTGGGCTTCAAGCACATCTGGCAGCAGGGGAGTCTTCTCGAGGAGAGCTCCGTCCAGAAGCGGGAGCGGAGGGACTATTCAACGGTGGGATCGGAGGCGAGTAACTCTGCGATTCGTAGGTCGAGTGGGCGCGTCACTTTCATCGCCATCTCGCTGCCTTCCACTAACACCACGGGGTGGCCGGCGGCTTCCACGAGAAAGGCGTCATCCGGCGCCGAGCTAGATTCTTCGGCTGCGTTTGCCGCGAAGCGCGCGTGAGCCTCTCGCACCACGTGAAGATCGAATCCTTGGGGTGTCTGCATGCCACGCAGGCTGGCGCGGTCAAGGGTTTCGAGCACAGGTTCAGTGCCATCAGCGGCACTCGCTCCTACGCGTTTGATCGTATCGACAACAGGAAGCGCTGGAACAACGGCAACGTGGCCGGCCTTCAAGGCCTCTACTACCCGGCGGATCTGGTCGGGTGGGGTCAACGCCCGCGCGGCGTCATGAATAAGTACAAAATCCGCATCGCCTGCGGCATCAAGGCCGGCGGCCACCGAGGCCTGACGCGTGATGCCACCAGCAACAACTGCGGCGCCTAATCCCGCGTGAGTGAGAGCTTCTTGAAAGGCTGGGACATCGGCCTCGGGCGCAGTCACGACGCAGCGGTCAATCACTCCGGACAACACCATTGACCGAACGGCGTGGACGATCAGGGGCTTACCAGCCAATTTCACGAGGGCCTTCGGGCCATCCAAACCAAGGCGGGTGCCGCCTCCGGCACCCGCTATGACTGTTACAACGCTCATGACGCCAATGTTACTCAGTTTTGGTTGTCTCCACTGAAATGACAGTGGAGGAGCCGAGACAACGACAGTGCTTATTATTCAGTCTCGGTTGTCTCCACTGACGGGGCAGACTCTTCGAGGATCTGATCAAGAAGCTCTAGCGCCTCTTCTTCTTCAACATCGCGGGCAAGAGCAACCTCGGATCCCAAGATCTGACGGGCTTGTGCCAGCATCCGCTTCTCTCCGGCGGACAGGTGCCTGCCAGAATCGCGGCGAGTCAAATCGCGCACTACTTCGGCAACTTTGATGACGTCACCAGAGGTCAGCTTCTCACTGTTGGCCTTGTAGCGGCGCGACCAGTTGGAGGGCTCTTCGATATGCTCGGCGCGCAGAACGTTGAACACGTTCTCAAGCTGCTGATCGTTGGAAACATCGCGAACGCCGACGTCCTCCACCTTATCGGCGGGAACCTGAATCACGAGGTCACCTTGCATGACGCGCAAGGTCAAATAGAGCTTTTCTTCACCACGAATCTTCTTTGTTGAAATGTCCTCGATGTAGGCAGCTCCGTGATGCGGGTAGACCACAGTCTCGCCGATTGTGAAAGCCATTCGGTTGAGGCTCCTTCGTAGTGAATGAATATTCAGATAGACATTCTACCACGACGGGTATAGGCTCAGAATTTTCGCCGCTTCTCTGACCGCGAATATCGGCTTCTGTGATGATAGATGCTCGAGGCGAGAACGGCAGAGAGTTCTCTACCTCGCGATTATTCAGCCGAAGAAACCAACTTGTATCCTAGGCCGCGTACGGTCACCAGAACGGTGGGTTTGCCGGGGTCCTTTTCAATCTTTGCCCGGATTCGCTTGACGTGCACATCCAACGTCTTCGTATCACCAATGTAGTTCAAGCCCCAGATCCGATCGAGGATCTGTGAGCGGGTGAGGACGCGATCCGGATTGTTCATGAAGAGCTCGAGAAGCTCAAATTCTCGCAGCGGCATCTGAACATCCTCGCCACTAACGCTCACTTCGTGACCACCCGTGTCCATCTCAATATGGCCAACGCGCAGCACTTCGCCGGCTTCCTCATCTGAATTTTCAGCCGAACTCCGCCGCAATACGGCGCGGATTCGCGCCACGAGCTCGCGGTACGAGTACGGCTTGGTGAGGTAGTCATCCGCGCCCACCTCGAGGCCCACCACTTTATCGATCTCATCATCCTTGGCCGTCACCATGATGATCGGAACCTGGGAGTGTTTGCGGATCCTCTTGCATACTTCAATGCCTGAAATCCCGGGAAGCATCAAATCCAGCAAGATGAGGTCCAGTTCAGTGGAAGCAGCGATCTCAACCGCGGACATGCCTTCGGCCGCGGTCAGAACTTCGTACCCATCGTTGCTCAAGTTGAAAGCTAACGTATCGCGGAAAACAGGTTCGTCATCCACAACCAGAATCTTGGCCATTCCCGTATCCTTACTCGTTAGTGATCTGGTGGTCGTCCAACAGTCAGTCAATAGCAGTCCGGTCAATAGCAGTCCGGTCAGCTGAGCCACCTATGCCCGCCGAAGCAGATGAACCGGCAGAGCCAAACGAATCGGCTGCACTGGCCGATGGTGGTGAACCCGCCGAACTAGGCGAACCGGCAGAGCCAGCCGTTTCCGCATTGTTGACCAATGGCTGGTTCGCTTCTGGCAGCAGAATCGTAAACGTAGACCCCTGACCAGGCGCGCTCCACAAGTTCATGCGGCCACCGTGATCGGCAACCACGTGCTTCACTATGGACAAGCCTAACCCGCTCCCACCAGTTTCGCGCGAACGCGCCTTATCCCCACGATAGAACCGTTCAAAAACGCGTTCTTGTTGCTCCTGCGGGATTCCTTGTCCCTGATCAACCACAGCGATGGAAACGAGGCCATCATGTTTGGACACACCAACGGATACGCGCCCACGCGGATGAGAGTAGCGCACCGCATTATCAAGAATGTTCCTCACGGCAGTGGTGAGCATGGTCTTGTCTCCGTACACGTACAGATCCTTCACGCCGCCGCTGACCAACGTCACGTCCCGCGTATCCGCCTCAACGGTCATGCGGTCCAGCGCCTCGGACACCACGTCATCAATGCTCACCAGCTCGGATGCCACGAGGGCATCGCCCTCTTGCAGCCTCGAGAGCTGAATCAGCTCCTGTACAAGCACACCCAGCCGGTGCGATTCTTTGGTCAACTGCGCGGAGAAGTGGCGTATGGCCTCCGGATTATCGGCGCTCTTGGCAATGGTTTCGGATAGCAAGGAGATGGAACCAACAGGCGTCTTCAGCTCATGGGACACATTCGCTGTAAAGTCCCTACGGGCCTCCTCCAATCGCAGCTTTGTGGTGCTGTCCTCGAACAACACCAACACCCTGCCCGCGTTCATCGGTGCGGAACGCACGATCAAGCGGGACTCGAGATCTTCGGTCAAGGTGGAGCGCCTCATCCTGATTTCCTGACCGTGGATGAGGCCATCGGACCTAGTTTCGGTAATGATGCGTTGGAATTCTGGCCGGATAACTTCGTCGTCGTTCACAATTCCATACGAGTACGCACGCGTAGAAGCACGGGATACCCCGCCACTCTTCTCAACGATGATGTAATCCTGCGGAAGCGAATCCAGAATGGGACTGGCCGCTACCTGATCATCGGTAATGGGTGGGTACACGGCTTCGCGGCGGCGCGCGCGTTCCGACAAAAAGAACGCGACGCTCCCCCACACTCCCACGAGGAGGCCCACCGCGGCGGCGAGCAACAAAATCGCACCATTTGGCATACACTCAGTCTACGGTGCCTCCCGCGGCACTTCCGCGCGATACCTCACTCTTTGCCGAGTGTTCACCAAAGCCGAAGCGCCCGTTAACTTACCGCGGCTACCGTAGGGAGCAGGAAGATCAACCACGCCCAATGAACCCACAGAGCACAAGGATCACAATGCGCCACGAATTCCGCAAGGAGATGTCTCTCCTCGAGGACACACTCACGATGCTCGCCCACCAATCGGCCAAGGCGATGGAGCGTGCAGCGGCCTCGCTGAAGGACGCCAACCTTGCCCTTGCCGAACAGGTTATTGATGCCGATCACCAGATCGATTTCCTCGAACAAAACGTGGACGAGATGGCTATTTCGCTACTCGCCCGCCAAGCCCCCGTTGCCGGCGATCTGCGCACGGTGGTTTCCGCCATGCGCCTAGCTGCCACGCTGGAACGTATGGGCGATCTTGCGCGCCACGTTGCCTACATCGCCCGCGGCCGCTTCCCTCAAACCGCCATCGAGGGTGCCACCTACGAACTTCTGACCTCCATGGCCGATGAGGCTGCCAAGGTTGGCAAGATGGTGTCCGAACTTGTGGAAAATCAAGATCTGAGCCTCGCCCGCAAGATCGAAGAAAACGATGAGGTGCTGGACAACTACCATCGCCAGTCCTTCGAACTGGTTCTCAACGAGGACAATAGCCTGACGCGCCAAGAAGTTGTGGATGTTGTGCTGCTGGGGCGCTTCCTTGAGCGCTACGGGGACCACGCCGTTTCCGTGTCCCGCCGCATGGTTTTCCTTGTGACCGGGCTGAACACCGAACACGATTCGGGGCCGGGTACCGAGGAAGAGATTTTGGGGTAGCCCGGCACGCTCGCGGAACCAGCAAGCAGAAGGCAACCGGGAACCGGGCGCCTAGTATCTGGCACCTGGCACCTAACACCGAAGAAGAATTCTTGGAGTAAGAGGGCTCTTCATAGTTGGGGGTGTAGGTCGGGGTTTTGGGCTTGGGGCGCGTTGGT
>NZ_JBQCZW010000070.1:0-4452 GCF_052089425.1 Ancrocorticia sp.
CGTGCATTGTGCTGGGTACTTCGTGCATCGTGCATTGTGCATTGTGCATTGGCGCTGCGGCACTCGCCTTTCCTGACCATCTCATGCTAGTGATTCGCGCGGGAAGATGCAGGGACTAGAGGACTAGCTTCGGCGGTCGGGGGCGGATGGGCAGGTACGCGCTTGATCGGAGAAGCTGCTTAGCGCGGCGGATGGCGAGCTTCGACGGGAGAATTCCGGCGGCTGCCCCGGCGAGATTTCGAATATGCTTCCACAGGTCGAGTTGCGTACTAACTGGCTCTTCGCAGTTGGGGGTGTAGGTGTTGGTTTCTGAATCCGGCGGTTTCACTTCCGTATGCTGTAGGAGCCGTGCATATAGGGGTGGCTTACACCACATACGGAGCTGTGGCGGGGGAGAGGCTTCGGCGTCAGCAGCTGATGGGGTGTTCACTTCCGCATGCTGTAGGAGCCGTGCATATAGAGCTGGCTTACACCACATACGGAGCTGTAGCGAGCAAACTACAGCGAGGCACCTACGCCCCCAACTGCGAAGAACCTGTTAACTCTCGATGCAGAATCGAACTTTCGGCGAGCGTGGTAGGAGCGTCATCGTTCGGAGAGCTCGCGGGAGATGGTGAGCGCTGCGAGGGATGGTGAGCGCTGCGAGAGATGCCGTAGAAACCTAACAATGATGGCGCCCACCAACCCTCGTGACGCCCACGGACAATCGCCGCCCATCCGCGCCAAGTTGCTAGGCTGAATTCTTAGATCAGGAGCGAATGCCGAACGAGGCAACGGAGGAACCATGGAAGCAACAGAGTTCACGGTTGAACTGGTGCGGAAGGTGGATGATTCCTACCCCGTTGTGGTGGGGCGTGGCCTCGAAAAGAAGATCGTCGAGGTGGCGGGCCGTGGGGCGCTCGCGGATCGCCGCATCGCACTGATTACCGATTCCACGGTTGAAGGGCTCATCAGCGCCGCCATCGCGCGCGAATTCGCGGCGGCCGGCCGGCCCATAGAGGTGATCGCCTTTCCCGCGGGGGAGATCAACAAGACCCGGGCCACGAAGGAGTGGATCGAGGACCAACTGATCGCCCGCGGCTTTGGGCGCGACACGCTGATCATCGCGGCAGGCGGCGGCGTGGTCACGGATGTGGTGGGCTTCGTTGCCGCCACATTCACCCGCGGCGTGCCCTACATTTCCTACGTCACCACGCTTCTGGCAGCCGCAGACGCCGCGGTGGGTGGCAAGACGGCCGTGGATACGCCGGCCGCCACCAACCTGATCGGCGCCTTCCACCAGCCCCGCGCCGTCCTGATCGATGTGGACCGCTGGCACACCCTCAGCCCCGCCCAGATCCAAGACGGGATGGGCGAGACCATCAAGCACGGGTGCCTCGCGGATTCGGAGTTTTTCGAGGTGCTGGAAGATGCGTTTGTTCGGCGCGGTTTGAGTCCGAAAGATTTTGTCGACGACGACGACCTCACCTCCCTCACCGCCCGCCGTAATTGTGAGATTAAGCGTGACTTCGTTAGCTCAGATGTGTTTGAGGGTAACCGCCGCATGGGGTTGAACCTTGGGCACACCATTGGTCGCGCTCTTGAAGCGGCGATGGGGTACACCATGAGTCACGGGCAGTGTGTGGCGGTGGGTACGGCCTTGCAGATGCGGCTGGGGGAGCGGTTCGGATACTGCAGCGCTGAGGATGTCGAACGGTTCGAGGCGCTGGCTGGCGCCATTGGGCTTCCATACCGGCTGCCCGATAGCGTGAGTGTTGAAGCCATCATGGCTGCGATGGCTCACGACAAGAAGGGTGTTGCTGGAACCATCCGCTTTGTGTTCCAGAAGGGCATCGGGGATCTGATGGTTTTTGAGGGCGGCGCCTATGCGCGGCCGGTAGATACCCAGCTGATTCGCGAGTTCTTGGCGGAGCAGTCGCGAGGCTAATAGGGAGCTTGAGCTTCGTTAGTACGTCTCAGTGGTGGGACGATCTGGCCGATTCGAATAACCAATCGCTGAAACTCAGTCAGCACGGCCCGTTGATCGCACCATGTGAAGTGCACGATCGTGTTCCAGAACAGCCAGGTGGGGCAGCGGATTAATGCCATGGATTTCCACGTAATCGGTGAGCTGTTCAGAGACGATCTCAACCAGTTCCTCGCGTGTCCATGGCTTGGCAATGTATCGATCCAGCTCAGCCTCATTGACCGCCTTGACGGTATCGGCCAAGTCGGCCTGCCCTGTCACCAGCACCTTCCGCGTATCGACCGTCCGCTGGTGCTGCGCCATCTCGACGAGGAAATCGACGCCCGAGGTGCCGGGAAGGCGGTGATCGCAGAGTGCGAGTGCCAGAAGATCCCCGTCCTCGAAGATTTCTGCGACTACTTCTCGGGCATCTGTCACGTCTTCCGCCGATTCAAGGCGAATCGTGGGGACCAGTGCCATGAGATCGCGTTCAAGTGCAGCGCGAACCTCCGGCTCGTCTTCCAAGACTAATACTGCGAGTCTCATGGGGTTTCCTTTCGCACGAGTAGTGAAAGCATAAGGGCGTCTACACCAGCCCCATCATGTTCCAGAGAGGAGGCATTGCCAGCGCGAGTATCGCCGTAGATACCGTACCGACGATGATGCCGAGGATTGCCATATCTTTGACTGAGCACATGCCGGTGGAATAGGCGATCGCATTCGGTGGGGTTGAGATGGGAAGGGACATGCCTAGTGAACAGGCGATGGCCACCGCTATGGCGACGATTGCTGTATCGACGCCGTCCAGTGACATCGCCAGTGAGATGGCTACGGGTACAAGCAAATTCGCCGCTGCGGAGTGCGACATCACGTTGGCGAATCCAAGCCCGATCAGGCATAGGACCACGGTGACTCCCACTCCTCCCAGCGTTTCCCAACCGATAGACCCGACCAGCCATGCATCTAGGCCGGTTGCACCTATGCCTGTACCCAATGCGATGCCTCCAGAGACGAGCCAGAGAACAGGCCAGTCCATGTTCTTGATGTCAGAGCCGTCCATGACGCGCAGGCAGAGCAGAATAGCAACAGGGATGAACCCAACGGTGTTGGAGGAGATCCCGTGAAGGGGCTCGGTCATCCACAAGAGGATTGTGAGCGCGGCCGTGGCATAGAAGATCTTCGCTTTGGTGCTGGTGTTCCAATTGGCGGTCATGTCCAGTTCAATGCGAGCGCTGCGCGGGATGAACAGGAGACAGAGGAGCACCCACGAAGCAATCAGGATCACGGCGGCGAACGGAGTTGCCATGATCATCCAATCGATGAAGGACACGTGAATCCCGTTGCTCTCAAGTGCGCCCACGGCAATCGCATTGGGTGGTGTGCCCACAGGCGTTGCGATTCCGCCAACGTTCGCCGCCAGAGGTATGGACAGTGCCACTCCGGTACGGGCCTTCTTATCCTTGATCGCAGTGAGAATGGGAATCACTACAGCGAACATCGTTGCTGTAGTGGCGGTGTTGGACATGAAGGGGGAAAGAATCCCGGTGATGAGCATCAGCCCAAGAACCGTAGATCGGGCCGAACCCGAGAAGGGTTTGAGCATGACGGCTGCAATGTTCTTATCCAAACCGTACTTCTCGGCGCCATCGGCAATCATGAATCCGCCGAGGAACAGAATGATGACGGGATTGGCGAGCGCCGCGAAATAGTCTGAAGCTGGAAGGGCTGCTTCTGTGAGGGCAGCATCGCCAGCAGCCGGGTCGAAGATCGCACCTTCGGCTACAAGGAGAACCTCGAGGATAATCACGAGAACTGCCGTGGCCGTCAGGGGAACGGCCTCTGTCACCCAGAACACGATGGCAAGCAAGAAGATGGACAGCATGCGCTCGCCGGGCTCATCGAGGTTCGGAATGTCGAAGAAGAACGGCAGAATGAAGAGGACGGCGCCCAGGCCAATCCCGATCTTCTGAAGCGGCTTCAGACCGCCGCTCTGTTGGTCCGATGGTGTTTGCGGCCCGCGGAGTTTGCGGCGAACTGGTTTGCCGGCGGATTCAGCACCCTTTGCGGGAGAGCTCGTAGCGTAATTGTCAGAGGGACTCATGGGTTAAGAGTACGAAGCTGCGCGTTGCTAAACGTGGGCCCTTTGACAGGGAGCCTATCCGTGAACTGTCCCGAGCCGCCTTGGCTCAAAGGATGCTGAAGTTACGAGGACTCACTCGGGGAAGTCCACTGCGTGAACATGGGTCCCTCGGTCCTCGCATGCCTCGAAGATGAATCTTCGGGCATACTCATCGGTCGGGGTGTTTAGCACCTTCGGTGCTTTCAACCCCTCCTCATTCTTGGAAGAGAACATAAATGTCCTCTCCTCTCGAATTTCGGTCGGGGAAGTTCGCTACGCGAACATAGACCCCTCTGTCTTCGCATGCCTCGAAGATGAATCTTCGGGCATACTCATCGGTCGGGGTGGCGGTGTTGTGGTGCAGGAGATTGGAATAGGGTGTCGCGGG
>NZ_JBQCZW010000071.1:0-4228 GCF_052089425.1 Ancrocorticia sp.
GCTATTCGGACATTTGTTTCCAATTTGTTTCCAATCCTGCTTGGGGTGACGTTGTGGGCGGGATTAGGCTGGAGGCACCGGTCAGACCAATGATCAATTTCGCGGTGCCAACATCCATGAAGCATCGCGAGGAAAGTGTAGTGAAATGTCTACAACTCGTACTGAAACGGACCTTCTCGGAGATCGCGAAGTCCCGGCGGATGCGTACTACGGCGTGCACACCGTCCGCGCTATCGATAACTTCGATATCTCAGGTAAGACCGTCAGTGACGTCTCCGAATTCGTGCGCGGCATGGTGCAGGTGAAGAAGGCTGAGGCCCTCGCCAATAACGATGCCCACGTTCTGGACCCCACCGTTGCCGATGCGATCGTGCGGGCATGCGATGAAGTGCTCGTCAAGGGCCGTTGCATGGACCAGTGGCCAGTGGACCTGTTCCAAGGCGGCGCAGGTACATCGGTCAACATGAATACGAACGAAGTGATCGCCAACATCGCCCTAGAGCTTCTTGGCAAGGAGAAGGGTGATTACAGCGTTGTTAACCCCAACGATCATGTCAACAAGTCCCAGTCCACCAACGATACCTACCCCACGGGCCTGCACCTAGCGGCCTATGACCTTGCGGACAAGCTGTGCACGGAAGCCGGGAAGCTGGCCGCCGCGTTCCATGATCTTGGCAGCAAGAACGAGCATGTTCTCAAGATGGGACGCACCCAGCTTCAGGACGCCGTCCCGATGTCTGTTGGCCAAGAGTTCCATGCCTTCGGCAACGTCATCGAATTTGAAGTGGCTGATCTGCGCAACGCCATGGAACAGCTGCTCGAAGTCAATCTGGGCGCCACCGCCATCGGCACCGGGCTCAACACCCCGGATGATTACCAGGACATCGTTGTTAAGCGCCTGTCCGAAGTGACCGGCTTGAAGATCGTGGGCGATAAGGACCTCCTGCAGGGCACGTATGACAACGGCGTGTTCGTGACCGTACACGGCTCCATGAAGCGCTTGGCAATGAACCTTTCGAAGATCTGTAACGATCTTCGCCTCCTGTCCTCCGGCCCGCGCGCCGGCCTCAAGGAGATCAACCTGCCCGAGCTTCAGGCCGGGTCCTCGATCATGCCTGCGAAGGTCAACCCTGTTATGCCTGAGGTTGTCAACCAGGTGTGTTTCAAGGTGATGGGTAACGATGTGGCCGTCACGATGGCGGCAGAAGCCGGCCAGCTTCAGCTGAACGTCATGGAGCCATGCACCGCCCAGTGCCTGTTCGAATCTCCGACGCTGCTGATGAAGGCCTGCAAGGCGCTGCGTGAGCGCTGCGTTGAGGGAATCACCGTTAATGAGGAGCGCTGCCGCGATTACGTCATGAACTCCATCGGGATCGTGACCTACCTCAATGACATCATGGGCCACCACAATGGTGACCTCGTGGGTAAGGAATGCGCCGCGACTGGCAAGTCTGTGCGCGACGTTGTACTCGAGTGGGGTCTGGTCAGCGAAGAAGAGCTGGACCGCGCCCTGTCCACTGAGAACCTATTGAACCCAACGTACATGGGTAAAACATACGGTCAGCTAGCCTGAGAGACATAAGAACATGATTTGGATTCAATTCGCGGTTGTGCTCCTTTTTATCTTTATTGGAGCCCGCATTGGGTCGATCGGCATTGGCTTTGCCGGCGGCGCCGGAATCATCGTGCTGGGCCTTCTTGGCCTTCCCGTTGATCCCGAAAAAGGCATCCCGTGGGATGTTCTTGGAATCATTATGGCCGTGATTGCCTGCGTGGCCACCATGCAGGCAGCCGGCGGCCTTGACTACCTTGTGCAGGTCACAGAGCGTGCGTTGCGGAAGAATCCCAAGCGGATTACCTTCTACGCGCCGATCGTGACCTATCTGATGACCCTGCTGTGCGGAACGGGCCACGTGGCCTTCTCCTCGCTGCCCGTGATTGCCGAGGTTGCCAAGGAACAGGGAATTCGTCCCTCACGCCCGCTCTCGATTTCGGTTGTTGCCTCGCAGGTTGCGATTGCGGCTTCGCCCATTTCGGCGGCGACGATCGCCATGGCTTCGGCCGTGGAGCCAGCTGGCGTGGACTACATCAAGGTGCTGATCGTGTGTATCCCCACCACCTTCATAGGGTGCATGGTGGGCGCTCTGGTGGCTTCCCGCATGGGCAAGCCGCTTGAGGAGGATCCGGTCTATCAGGAGCGCAAGCGCTTGGGCCTGATCCAGAAGCGTGATCTCGAGCAGGTGGAGATCACGAAGTCTGCCAAGACCTCCGTGGGGATCTTCCTCGTGGCCGTACTGATCGTCATGGTGTACGCGACCCTTTCGTCAGACATGATTCCGATCATGCAGAACCCGCCGTACCCGCGCAACGCCGCCATCATGATTGTGATGCTGGCCGCGGCGCTTGTCATGGTGTTCGTGTGCAAGCCCGAGGTTCCCGCGATTTCTTCGCAGGCAACGTTCAAGGGCGGAATGTCCGCCGCCACCTGTATTCTGGGCGTCGCGTGGTTGGGCAACACGTTCGTGGAGGGGCACCTCCAAGAAATCGAGGACGTGGGCGCAAGTGTTCTGGGCAGCGCCCCGTGGCTATTGGCCGTTGTGCTGTTCTTCGCTTCGGCGCTCCTGTACTCCCAAGGTGCCACCGCCGCAACGCTGATGCCAGTGGCGCAGACCATGGGCGTCTCCGGCGCCGTCATGGTGGCGTCCTTCCCGGCCGTGACCGGCCTCTATCTCCTTCCCACCTACCCCACAACGGTGGCGGCGATTGAGATGGACGATACGGGATCCACCCGAATAGGTAAGTTCGTGTTCAACCACCCGTTCTTACTTCCCGGCGTGGTGAGCGTGGTTGTGGCCGTGGGGCTTGGCTTCCTGCTGGCACCGATCATCGTATAACTCTCAGAGAAGAGGGGGTGGGCCGCGCGCTCACCCCCTTTTCCATAGGTGGGCACACCCGCGGGCGTACGCTTGTCTATCATCCACGTCGATTTCGAAACTAGGTCAACATGAAAGCAACACTCGGTATTCTGGGTGGAATGGGCCCGGCCGCCACGGCCGAGTTCTTGCGCGAATTCACGCTTCAAACTCCCGCCGATCGCGATCAGGATCATTTCCCCTCCATCTCCCTGTCCGATCCCACCGTGCCCGATCGCACCGAGGCCATCCTTGCGGGGCCGGGGGAAGCCAGAGAGAAGGTGGCAGCGCAGCTTCGCGCGGATTGCGAGAAGCTGATCTCGTGGGGCGCGGCTGCGATCGCCTGTCCGTGCAACACGGCTCACTACTTCCTTCGGCAGTTCCAGGATGAGCTGTCCGTCCCGATCGTTGACATCATTGATGCCACCGCAGATCAGGCCTTCAGTCGCGCTCACCAGAGCCAGACCGCCAGCGAGAGCTTCGGCGCCCCCACCGCGTGGCTGACCTCCACGCGCGGGACGATGCGCACGGGCCTGTATCAGGACGCCGCCGCCGCACGCGGGCTAGAACTTCTTGTTCCCGAGGACAGCTACTTTGACGAGTTTTCCGCGATCATCGCCCTAGTCAAGTCCGGGGATATGGATGAGGCCGGGGCGCGTTGGCGTGAGGTTTACGGGGATCTGACCGGCCAGCACGATATTCCCATCCTCACGGCGTGCACGGAGCTTCCGCTTGCGCACGCCGCTTCCGGGTTGCCGGGCAAGAACGAGGTTTCTTCGTTGAAGTCGCTCGCTTATTCCACGCTCAAAACGTTGGGCGCGATTCCGTTGGCGCGTTCGGGAGTTGACCCGATTTAATAACGACGACGGCGGATCCTTGCCAGCCGACTCTTGCCCTGCCTACCCCTTGTAGCGGTACACGTTCGTCTCCCGCAGGGCGAAGCCTGCGCGTTTGTAGAGCCGGTTGGCTGCCTCGCGGGTGGGGCGGGATGTCAGGTCAACTGACTTGGAACCGATCGCTTGAGCGTGTGCCACGGCAGCCTCAACAAGGGCCTGACCGGCACCGTGTCCGCGGGCGGCATCGTCCACCACCACATCCTCGATCCAGGCGCGCTTGCCGGTGGGAATGTCAAAGGTGGCGAGGGTCAGCATGCCAAGGATCGTGGAATCGGGGCCGTCCGTGCGATAGATGAACAGGTACACGGATTCCTGATTGACGAATGACTCCACGGTTGCGGCTGGAAGCTCCGGTGTGGAGGAGGACAGCTGGGGGACCAGCGTGTTCATGGCGGTCACCAGCTCTGGGCTGGATTCGGT
>NZ_JBQCZW010000072.1:0-4187 GCF_052089425.1 Ancrocorticia sp.
TTAAGTGACAGCTTCGTGGCGGTATTAATTGCCGAAATGTGCTGTCACGCAATCGAACGTATAAGTGATGCGTCGAGAACGAGATGAGGGTAGTTCGAGTGCTGGTCGGGTGGGCAACTCTGAGACCAAAATCGCGAACCTGTGTGTCGAGCTGGGTATCAGCCGTCGGACGCTGACCGTCACCTCTCCCCAACAGGCCAGCTACGACCCGCCGGGCTGAGACTCCTCCATAGTTCAGGAGTCGATTCCTCCTGCTGGCACGCGAAACGACCCATAGCTGGGGTATTTTGGACTGGAAGCAACGACTTAACGTTCGTAAGTTAGTCAGAGAATTAGCTATGGTTGGTCACGAGTCAACCTACGGTGACAGAGAGACGAGCGTCGGCCCGCCACGGAACCCTCGCTTGCTAGTCTCATCAGGCATGAACAAGAGACTGAGAATAGTAGTCGCGCTCACTGCGGCAATCGCCTTTAGCCAGGCACCAATGACAGCCCTCGCTGACGAGGGCCAGGATGAGATGATCGATGCGATCCTTCAAGTCAACCCAGGACTAAGCAAGAGTGAGCTAGTCGGCTCGATTTCCGATCAAGCAAAGAATACGGGAATCCCAGAGATAGAGTTGATTGAAATCGTATTCAAAGACTCGCAAGCCGCGCGGGTCAATCAGGAAGCAGATAGATCAAACATGTCAAAGAGCGGTGGTGGTGATGGTGATGACGGCTACCAAGTGAGGCTGGGTTGCGCCTTCCAAGGCTACTACACCTACTCGTTCGCCCGGAATTTCGGAGTCAATCATGGGCACAACGTGCTTTTTGTGCAGGCTTGCCAGGCCATCCATGCGCCAGGGTCGGGACAGAATCTCACTCGGGTAGGATCCAATCATCGTCTGTGGTACAAGAATGCTTATCCAGCTCATATTCGTCGCGTTGACGGAGCGTCGATAAATGCCCATGATCGTGCGGCTGCGTTGGCTGAGAACAGGTACGCGCGTAACCTTCCATACAATAGCAACTTCGCTTTCAATAAGACTGTCTGGGACAACAAGTACAACTGTTCCCAACTCGTTTGGGCCGCTTGGCAGTATTCAAACGACACTGACTTGGACGACAATGGTGGTCCGGGGGTTTACCCGGAGGATCTTTGGAAATCCCGGAAGACCGTCATCAATCGCTACTTGACGCCCTGACGTGCGACGAAGGACCTTCGTCTCCACTACTGCCACTCTGCCCCTCATCTTATTTGGCTGCTCTTCTCGAGGGGAGCAGGTGGACCTTCAAGACGTCAAGTCGACATCTGCTGGCGACTACGCCCTCTTGTTAGAGAACATGGGGGGCGGACACAGGATGGATGGCTCTGGGGAGGGGCGACTCGTCCTCTTGGGCAGCGGAGGCAAAGAAGCTGTTCAGAGTGTGGGTTTTGATCCCATAGATCAAGCCGCCCTGCTTAGTCATGGCAAGGAACTGTTCTGGGTGGGCAACGACGGGTTACACATTTGGAATGACTCATTACGCAGTTACCCCGGAATGCCGGTCGCTGGCTCCCTTTACGAACTCCACCGCACTGATTCTGGCTATCTGGCCGCAATCAACGGTGGTGCACCAAGTGCCGACTCGTATGTATCGGGTCTCGTCCTCCTCGAGGATGAGAAGAAGCGGGAGTGGACTTACCCCGGATGGCTTCACTCTATTGCGTGGGCTGCAGGTACCGTTGTTGGCTTCGCAAGTCCGACTCTGGATGACCCAATGATCACACTTACAGATCTCGGTCCAGGTAACACAGGACGAGCGCTGGGTGACGCAATAGACTCCAGTCTAGTGTGGGGACAACTCATTAGCGACGGAAATCGGGTAATGATCTTCACGACCCGGTCCATGAGCGGGGCGACGGCGGAGTTATTAATCACCGACATCGTGTCGGGTTCCACCGCAAGGCACCCGCTCACCGGAGCAGGGTCTTTCTTCGACGTCGCCAATTGGTACGAGGGCTCAGGACCTTCAAATCTACTTCTCCATGAAGGCCATATTCTGTGGATAACAGATAATACATTGTGGCGCACTGATCCTGCTAGCGGTGAAACTCAACGAGCATTCGACGTTATGGATAACGTTTCAGTCCCGGGAGTGGCACACTACCTCTCGGCCAACGGATTGTTAACTGTTTGGCGGACTGAGGCGAGATGGAATTTGGAGAAGCGTAGTCTGTCAAGTGGGGAAGTGATTGATGCCATTCGGGGAATTACTGTCGAGGGGCCGGAAGATCTATACGTAATGGGTGCGGTCTCTCTTGGATAGTGAGAGGGCGTATGCCCAGTACAGACGGTTGTGGCTGTTTAAAATGGTAATTCAGTCGGGGAGCGTTTCGCGCATTACTCTGAGAGTGTTGCCTCCCATGATGGCTCGGATGTCGAAATCTGACCGTCCGCGGTCCTGCAACTCCTTTGTGACGGAGGCAATCTCACTGGTGTCCCAGCCCACCGTCACCGACCCGTCGAAGTCGCTACCGAGCGCGGCGGTCTCGAGCCCACCGACCGCAATGACATGGTCAATGGCATCCACCACGGCCGCCGGAGTTCGGTCGCATACCGCTGTGTTCCAGTAACCAATACCGATGACCCCTTCGGTGTCGGCCACGCCCCGGATCTGTTCATCGGTGAGGTTGCGGCTGTTATCGCACGTCGCCCGGACACCGCCGTGGCTGGACACGACCGGGTGGGTTGCGCGTTTCCGGATTTCTGTGACAGCGGCGGGGCTGGTGTGTGCGATGTCGATGATGACACCGCGGCGTTCGAAGTCGTCGAAGACCTGGCGTCCGAGGTCGGTGAGACCGCCCTGGTCCATGCCGTGCAGCGACCCCGCCACTTCGTTGTCGAAGAAATGCGCGAAACCGGCCATCCGCATCCCGGCGTTGTACAACGCCTCAACGTTCCCGGGGTCACCCTCGAGATTGTGCAGGCCCTCGACGGAGAACAGTGCTCCCGTTATTTCCCGCCCCGCGGCGCGCGCCTCGAGCAGTTGGGTGAGGTCTCCTTTGGAGCGCACCAACACCAGCCAACCATCCGAGTCCGCGGACGCCTTCTCAAGCTTCGCCGCATGGTGGAGCGAGCGTTCTGTGAGCGATGTCCACGTCCTTGGCGGTTGGAGTTGGGCTAGAGCCAGCAGCGTGATGTTGTCGTTGTTACCGGTGTTGGCGTCGGCTGTAAGCCCTCTCGGGGACTTGGCAATGGACGAGAAGACCTGGAGCGCCACATTGTCGTCCTCGAGTCGTGGAAGATCCACGTGACCGCGATCAGCACCCGTGAGCAGGTTGCGGTCCCACATGAGGGTGTCGCTGTGCATGTCGACAACGTCGAACGACGCGTGAAGCACCCTGACATCTTCATCAATTGGCGCAAGACTCGGCGCCGCAATCCGGTTTCGAGACCTCTCCACGACCCCCGGCACAAGGACGAAGAAGGCCGTCGCCGTCGCCGCGATCCGCGACGAGCGGCACGCCGATCCGACGCCGCCAGAGTGCCTTCTTGCGTGCCATCTATCTCCTCTAGAATCGGCGGTGGCGACTTGGAATCCGTTGCCGATTGCCGGTGCTCTGCACTCAGCATATCTCCGACCGAGCCGGGTCAATGCCGGGATCGCCGTCGCAATCGCCACGGCTGCGACTGCGGCGACGATCTACCACGAGATCTCCAGCTCGAGGAACAACTTCACGATGAGCCACCCGGCAAGCGTCGCACCGGCCAGGAACCGGATAAGACTCCCGGTGAACACCGACACCAACAGCGAGCCGTCGATTGCAGAAGAGGGCCGTGGCAAACGAAGCGGATCCCCATCCCGAACCCGTCTCGCAAGAGAGCCACCCCAGTAGGGAGTGAGCCGCCTACTCGCAGCCAGACCAGCTGTGACATATCGGCCAGGAACGTGTCTCATGCGGAGCTAACGTGCGTAGCCGATCAATTTCCCCATGACATCCTCTCCCTCTGTCTCGAAACTAACGATGAGTACCAAGAATGGGGCGATATGTTCCGAGACATGGTTATGAGACTAACGCGCGAGGTGTGAGGGTCGGCTTTCACGCGGAAAAAGTGATCGCGGCATTAGAGCTCGCCAGGCCGTAGTGAGACGTCTCGTATCCCTAAGCGTAGTGAGACACATTGGTCGCGGCACTGAAGTGAAGCGCCCCAGGTTGTTCT
>NZ_JBQCZW010000073.1:0-4039 GCF_052089425.1 Ancrocorticia sp.
CCATCGCCCACATGGACCACACCCACCCCTTCGCTTCAGGAGGCCACACCACCCTCACCAACGGGAGTGGGTTGTGTGCACGGTGCAACTACACCAAAGAATACAACGGCTGGAACCACACGGCAGGAACAGGTACTAGCACTGGCAGCCGCTCTCACGCTGGCAGCGGTGATCTCGGCCGGCCACCCGCCGAGAGCCGCTCCTCGGACCGGATCATCACCACACCAACCGGACACCACTACCACTCCACAGCACCACCCATCACACCCAACCTCAACAGACGGAACTAGGATGATCGGGCAAATCTGGGCGTGAATCTAAGCGCCGAACATCTCCTGCCAGGTAGTGGCCAACTGAGCACGAGTTTCACCCAAGATGGCTGGCACAGCCTTGACCTGAGCAACGATCGGGAAGAAATTGGCATCCCCACCCCATCTGGGCACGATGTGCTGGTGGATGTGTGCGGCAATTCCTGCGCCGGCAGCCTCGCCTTGATTCATACCTAAGTTGAATCCGTGAGGATGCATCGCACTGTCAAGCACCTGCATCACCTTGGACGTCATCTCTCCCATCTCCATGCGCTCAGCATCGCTCAGATCTGGGTACAGTGACACGTGCCGGTATGTGCACACAAGCACGTGTCCGGAGTTGTATGGGTAAAGGTTGAGCAGGGCAAAGCACGTCTTGCCCCGAGCGATGATGAGGCCGTCATCATCGGCCCCATGAGGCGCACGGCAGAACGGGCACTGGTCCGAATTCCCGTTCTCCGGTTTCTCATCGCCGCTGATGTAGGCAGCACGATGAGGCGTCCACAGCCGTTGGAAACCATCCGGATCCCCCGGGAAGCTTGCGGCACTCTCGATACGCGGACCATCGCCTTGGCTCTGCTCCTGTCCCACTGCTGACTCCTTATTTCGCTTGCTTAGGCGAGTCGCTCGCCTTCCACATCGTTGACCCGGCGGGCCACAACATCGAGGATGTGATCGACCGCTTGGTCAACAGGGATTCCGTTTTCTTGGTGCCCATCGCGGTAGCGGAAGGATACGGCGGTTGCCTCAACGTCCTCGCCTCCAGCGATCAGCGTGAATGGAATCTTTTCCTTCGAGGCGTTGCGAATCTTCTTACCGAAACGATCGTCGGAATGATCAACGTCAACCCGAATGCCCCGAGAACGCAGCTTGGTTGCCACCTCGTCCACATAGCCATCGAAAGCCTCGGCAACTGGGATGAGCCGCGCTTGAACGGGTGCTAGCCACGCAGGGAAGGCGCCGGCGTAGTGTTCGGTGAGCACTCCAATGAAGCGCTCAACGGATCCGAGCTTGGCGGAGTGGATCATGACGGGGCGCTTGCGCGAACCATCTGACGCCGTGTATTCCAGTCCAAAACGCTCCGGCTGGTTGAAATCGTATTGAACGGTGGACATCTGCCAGGTACGGCCCAACGCATCCTTGGCCTGCACGGACACCTTTGGGCCGTAGAAGGCCGCACCGCCGGGATCGGCCACGAGGTCCAACCCGGTGGATTCGCATACTTCTTCCAGCACGCGTGTGGCTTCCGCCCAATCTTCGTCTGATCCGATGAACTTGTCCTGATTCTTGCCACTGGCATCGCGGGTAGACAGTTCGAGGTAGAAGTCAGAGAGCCCAAATGCGGAGAGCACATCGTCAAAGAACCCCAGGAGGTCCTTGATAACCTCGGGTGCCTGCTCAGCCGTGCAGTAGATGTGCGAATCATCCTGAGTAAATCCGCGCATGCGGGTGAGGCCAGCAACTACACCGGACTTTTCGTAGCGGTAGTCATGGCCCATCTCGAAAAGCTTGAGCGGGAGGTCGCGATAGGAGCGCCCGCGCGAGCGGTAGATGAGGTTCTGCATCGGGCAGTTCATCGCCTTGAGGTAATAATCCTGCCCAGCCTTGGTGACATTGCCTTCTGCGTCATGCTCCTCATCCACTGAAAGTGGCGGGAACATGGTGTCTGCGTAATGGGGAAGGTGACCAGAGGTATGGAACAAGCCACCCTTGGTGATTTCCGGGGTGTACACGATCTCGAAGCCACGCTTTATGTGCTCGTTGATAATGAACTCTTCAACGTTGTGCCGAAGCATCCCTCCCTTGGGATGGAAGAGCGCAAGACCGGGTCCAACTTCTTCGGGGAAGGAGAACAGGTCCAGCTCGGCACCAAGCTTACGGTGATCACGCCGCTCAGCCTCCTTGATCCGCTCCTGATAGGTGACAAGATCCGCCTTGGTTGGCCACGCGGTGCCGTAGATGCGCTGGAGGCCATCATTGTTCTGATCGCCCTTCCAGTATGCCGCCGAGGACTTGGTCAGAGCGAAGCCATTCCCAATCAGCTTCGTTGTGGGCAGATGCGGGCCGCGGCACAGATCCTTCCACGCCACCTCGCCGTTTCGGCGCACGTTGTCATAGATCGTCAATTCGCCATGACCAACCTCAACGGATGCGCTTTCGGCATCCGTTCCCTTAGTTGTCACGAGCTCTAGCTTGTAGGGCTGATCGGCCAGTTCAACGCGAGCTTCCTCCTCGCTCACCACGCGGCGCCGGAAGGTTTGCCCCTCCTTGACGATGCGCTGCATCTTCTTCTGGAGATCCTTCATCAGCTCGGGAGTAACGGCGTCAATATTGCCAAAGTCATAGTAGAAACCGTCGGTGATGAACGGCCCGATACCAAGGTTCACATCGGGGAACGTATCTTGGACGGCCTGAGCAAGAACGTGCGTTGCCGAATGTCGCAGAATATCGAGCCCGTCAGGAGAGGAAATCTCCACCCCCTCCACAGCCGTACCATCGGGCAGCCCCGCCAGATCTATGCTGAGATCCTTGAGTTCACCAGCCACTCGTAACGCAACAATCTCGCGCTGCTTCTGGTAAAACTCGATGCCGGTGGTCTGCTCAAGAATCGGAGTATCTACTCCGTCGATGATGAGGTTGGCGGACACGTGGTCTCCTTTATCTCGGTTTCGTACGCACATACGACGGTACGCACGCCGCCCATCTTACTCAGGATTCTCAGATCCGGGCCTAGCCGTTCGCGTACCCGTGGTATCCAAGATGCACCTGCGCATATAATGCAAACCATCTATATCAACTGGGTAGATCGGCGCACAATGAAGCCATTCGTACTAATTTCCTCGCGGCCCGAGCCAGCGTTGGCACACTCCGAATACGAGTCCTTTCTCCGTCACTGTGGCCTGAATTCGGATCAGCTCATCCAGATCAGGGTGGATCAGGAGCCGTTGCCGAACCTTCAGTTGGATGATTATTCGGGGATTCTGGTAGGTGGCAGCCCCTTTAACGCGTCCATTCCCCCGTCGGATAAATCTCCCGTTCAACAACGCGTTGAGGCAGAGATGGGTTTCTTACTGGACAAGATTGTTCCTCGTGATTTCCCCTTCTTCGGAGCCTGCTACGGCGTAGCCACTCTGGGCCTCCACGAGGGAGGAACCGTGGATACAACCTTCGGGGAAACCGTGACAGCAGGAAGAATCGCTCTCACCCAAGAAGGCCGGAAGGATCCGATTACTCTGGGAATCCCGGACAATTTTGATGCTTACCTCGGCCACACTGAAGCCATTCGTACCTTGCCCGCCAGCGCTATCCTGCTCGCAACATCGGGGCCGTGCCCCATCCAAATGTTCCGAGTGGGCACCAACATGTACGCCACTCAGTTCCATCCGGAGCTGGACCACGATGCCTTGGCCGAGCGCCTGCTCGCTTATGATGGGCACGGCTATTACCCCGCGGGCGAAGCCGCTGCCACGATAGCCGGATTAGTGGGTGCGGACGTTGCGCCCGCTCACACGCTCTTGAGGAATTTCGCCCTACGTTACGCAAGGGATTGATTATGGAGCGGATGACGGGACTCGAACCCGCGACCCTCACCTTGGCAAGGTGATGCTCTACCAACTGAGCCACATCCGCGTATTTTCTTCCTAAGAAGAACAAAACCCCGGATAACCGGGGCTTTCGTGGGCGATACTGGGATCGAACCAGTGACCTCTTCCGTGTCAGGGAAGCGCGCT
>NZ_JBQCZW010000074.1:0-3827 GCF_052089425.1 Ancrocorticia sp.
AACCGCCCGTGGTATCCAGCTTGCAAGGAAACCGGCCAGCGCGATCAGTAGAACGATTGAACCAAGATAACCCAGAGCGGCAATGATTATCTCTCCAAGCAGGGTTGTATCTCCGGTTGAGTGGGCGGCGGTGAGTCCGAGCACCACACCGAAACATGCTGAAAGAGCGGCGGCCACGATGACGGCAAACAGGATGGTTGCCCCATACAACGATGTACGGGAGAAGTGGTTGGCCAGCACTGCGGCGATACGTCCCGCCTTTTCGTCATTAACCAAGCGGGTGACCACCTGAATTGCGGGAATTGATATGACGAGTGCACCAAGCGAGACGATGATGGAGGCAAACAATCGCACGCTGTCATCTGTGGCGGTAGGTATGAAGTCGGCAAGTACGGGCATCTGGGACAGGAAGTTCTCAGCGTCGCCGAGAATTGGTCCATACATGGCGGCAAAGATTGCGAGACCGATGAGCCACCCGAGGGTATTGGTGCGATTCAAACGGGCGGCGAACCCGAGTGGCGTGAGCAGAGAGGTTCTCGCTGTGGGCCGCCCGGTTCTGGGGGCTACGAGGCCCGTGCCAAGATCGCGGTTGGTGTTGACGATGCAGGCCGCCAAAAGGAGCGCGGCCGATACGAGCACGCAGGCCAGTAGTGGCAATAGGTTGTTCTGGTCCCAAGGAAATGTCCGCTGAATCCATCCCAAGGGCGAGGCCCAAGCGAGGTTTTCGGCGCTTTCGGAGGTATCGGCAATGCCACGGACAAGGAAAGATGCAGCCAGAACGAGGCCAGATAACCCGGTTGCGGCCCGTCCCGTTGCCGTGATCTGAGCGGCGAGAGCGGCTACAGCCGTGAACACCAGTCCGATTCCGAAGAGTGACGAGACATAGACGAGCGATCCTGCGGAGCTAACAACCTCGCCGCCGATAGGGAGGAGAGTGCAGAAAACCGCAGCGGCGATTCCGGCGTTCAGGGCAATGGATATTAGTACGCCAGTCGCAAGATGTGTATGCCTGCCAACCAACCCCGCGCGAAGTAACTCGATTCGTCCCTCCTCCTCTTCGGCTCGTGTGTGGCGAACAACGGTAAGAATGCTGAGGATGGATACGGCGATGGCAACGATCAGGAGCGTCTCGTGACCGATGATCGCATCCCAGTGATAGTTCTCCGCGCGATAGATCCGTCCGATGAGGAAGGTGCTTCCCGGATTGTTGATAGTCTCGGCCAAACCCTGGCGGGATTCCTGATCGGGGTAGAGCCGCACCAGCGAGATCGCCAACAGGCCAACCCAGAAGGCTAGGGCGATGATGGATGCCGGCAGCCGAAATCTTTCGCGCCGGAGGGCTAGGAGCAACGGCGTACTCAGGCCCGCGAGTGGTTTCATGCCAGATCTCCGTGTTTTCCGGACTGTTCCCCGTTTCCGGAATGTTCCGCGTTGCCGTAGTGGCTGAGGAACAGCTCCTCCAATGTAGGGGGCTGGATGACGAGCGATTCGATACCTGCAGCGTGTAGAAGCCCCGTGATGTTATCGAGCTGTGCTGCATCAACGCTCAACTGAAGCTCCCCAACGGCCGTGCGCTGGACATCGTGGATACCGGGTATTCCTTCCAACTGCGGCTCGTGGCGGGTACGCACGCGTATGTTGCTTCGTGTCAGATGCCGCAATTGTGCGAGCGAACCTGATTCAACGGTGCGGCCGTTGCGGACGATCGAGATTCGGTCACACAACCGTTCAACCTGAGCAAGCGTGTGGCTTGAGAGGAGAACCGTTCGTCCTGCAGCACGTTCCTCCTCGATGCAGCGCACGAATATGGCCTCCATGAGGGGATCAAGGCCGCTTGTTGGTTCATCGAGGACAAGGAGATCTGCGTGGCTGGCAAGTGCGGCGATGATCGCGACCTTCTGTCTGTTCCCCTTCGAGTAGGTGGCACCTCGCTTCGACGGATCTAGCTCGAATAGATCTATGAGTTCACGCTGGCGCTCACGGTCGCCTCCGCCTCGGGCTCTGCTCAGGACATCGATGGCTTCTCCGCCGGTGAGGTTTGGCCAGAGAACAACATCCCCGGGCACATAGGCCATGCGCTGATGCAGGAGAACCGCATCGTCCCACGGGTCGTGGCGCCACACAGAGATCTTGCCACCATCACGGCGCACTAGCCCCAGCAGGATCCTAATGGTGGTGGATTTCCCGGCACCGTTGGGGCCGAGAAATCCGTGAACTTCGCCAGAGGTAACTCGAAGGTCAAGGCCTGATAGTGCATGCACAGAACCGAAGGATTTGGTGAGTCCTTGAATGTCGATGACGGGTTCATTGGACCCAACGTCTAATCTTTTTTCCACAGTTGTGGAATATACTAGACTTGGCAATGTGGCGCAACATCACAAGAGCGAGGTAGTGCGCCGCAGTCTTATTGAGGCTGCGGTGAGCCTGCTGGCGCAAGAGGGAATGCGTGGCCTGACTCATCGCAAAATCGAAGAGAGTGCCGGAGTATCGCAAGGAACCGTGAAGTATCACTTTGGCACTCTGGACGGCATTGTTCAGGCCGTGCTCAAGTACATGGTTCGGGTAGAGTCCGCCAATGTCATGCAGGTTTCGGCTGCCGTCATACGGAAAGCTCAGGTGGAAGGTACGATACCTGCTGAATTGTGGGCGCAAGCGAGCCAGACATATTCGGCGCTCATGCAGCAACCTGAATACTCACTGGCCCGTTTCGAGCTGGTGCTACACGTGGCTCGCCATCCTGAGCTGCAGACGATCATGCGTGAGGCGCGCGATGA
The DNA here is from genome assembly GCF_052089425.1 of Ancrocorticia sp. NCBI lineage: Bacteria > Bacillati > Actinomycetota > Actinomycetes > Actinomycetales > Actinomycetaceae > Ancrocorticia > Ancrocorticia sp. The sequence goes on from NZ_JBQCZW010000074.1 coordinate 2,775, forward strand.
AGTAGTGCGAACCACTGCCGAATCGCTGCCCGGCGCCAATCCGGAAGCAAGTGCACGCATGGTGTTGGCACTGATGGATGGGATCTTGCTCCATCAGCTGTCCGCACGCGAGCCACTCGTGGATACCATGGCCCCGGCCTACATGTTGGCCAGTGCGAGTGTCGCTCTACAGCTGCCAGACCCGCGTTGAAGCGGCTGCCCGCCATCCTGAGGTGAATGGGGCAACGCGGGAAACGAGGCGAACGGTGGCGAGATCGTCTGCTCGTGTGGGGCCATCGGTGACGATGACGATGGGCTTGCCCGCGTTTGATGCCCGGCGCACGAGGCGCAGTGCCGAATGAACGGCCAGAGATGAGCCGAGAACCACGAGCGATTCGGCGGCGTCCACTGCGTGAGTTGCGGCTTCGGCCGTCGCGCTTTTGACAGCCTCTCCGAAGTAGACGACCTCCGGCTTGAGGATCCCAAAACACTGCGGACAGTTGGGGAACTGGAATCCCTCAACATTGGTGAACTCCACGTCACCATCGGGATTGATCTCCGCATCGATGGGAGCGTCCTCTGCGGACTCAAGGAATCCCGGATTGAGCTCGTCCAGCGTTGCCTGCATCCAGTCGCGTGACCAAGTTCGGCCGCACTGGAGGCATTCCACGCGGTGGAGCGATCCGTGAAGTTCGATCACGGAGTCCGAGCCGGCTTTGGCGTGCAGACCATCGACATTCTGGGTAATGATTGATGCCGGTCTCAGTGCGGCGAGATCCCTGTGGGTCGAATTCGGCTGAAACTCGCGGTATCGCAGCCAGCCAATATAGGCGCGCGCCCAATAGAGCTGGCGATTACGCTCGGAGGCGCGGAAGGCCTCACCTGTCATGGGGGAGCGCTCGGGAGAACCGGGGCTGCGATAGTCAGGGATGCCGGAATCTGTGCTGATACCGGCGCCGGTAATTACTGCTGTACGGCCCGGATTCAGAAGCGCGTAGGCATCCTCTGCTGTTCCGTGTGAGATGGGGACGGAAAGTCCCGCCAACGGGTCTCGCATGCGAAGAAGTTGCTGAG
>NZ_JBQCZW010000075.1:0-2859 GCF_052089425.1 Ancrocorticia sp.
AGTCCATTTGTTTGTTTTTTCGACGACGACGGCAAGCCGCTCACCGCCCACCCAAATCCTCACCTAATGCCGTGGAGAATAGTGGCTCGAACGTGTAGGTCCCTTGGTTGCGATTCTGGTGAACGGCGCACCATACGATTTCCCCTACAGTGACGGGTCCGATGGGCTCAGATGTTCCCGGACCCGACCTTAGGGCATCGTCAATCTCCTCATCGGGCCCGTCACTCACCGCATAGGCGAGTGTCATATGGGGGCCAAAGGGCGGGTCATAGCGCAGGGCCTCTGGCCCCAACGCAGCCTGAGCGGCGCTACGCGTCACCTTCACCAATGCCTCCCACGAAGGGCCTATCTCCGCGCTCGCGAGAACAGAGTCCTTCGTTACTCGCGCTGCACCGAATGACAGATCGAACGGCTGGAGTTTTGCGGCGGCGTTTTGCGCGGAAGTCTCCAGCTGATCGATGGCGTCCTGATCCAAATCCCGGAGCAAGAAGGGGAACCTCTGAATAGTTCCGTGCAGGGCCTCGGTTGGCTGAGGCGCCACGAAGGAAAGACCAGTGAGAGTCGCCGCCGCTTCTGCGAGGCGCTGCTTCGGCACGCTGCTCGGAACGATATACGCGTGGAGCATCCCGCTGGGATCCGTCCAGTCATCCTGTGTAGTAGCAAAGAAGCTCTGTACCATGGCTAGTTCCCCTTCTTGGCAGGCACTTCAGGGCCTGTCGTTGTGTAGGTACCGTAAAACACGCGATTTCCCTGATCATCGCGCCAGCCATTGCTCGCCAATTCTTCGAGCTCATCCATGGAGCGCCCCCGCGTTTCGGGAGCCAGCCAGATAGAAACAATAAGGCCGAAGGCAGCAACGCCCGCGAAAAGCCATGTGGCGCGAGCCATTCCCCAGTTTTCAACAAGGACGGGGAATACGAGCACGCCGAGGATCGAGCCGATGCGGCTGATCGATCCCGCGAATCCCACGCCGGTACCTCGTAGCCTAGTTGGGAACATCTCGTTCGGATACACCATGTTGAGAACGCCCGGTCCCAGATTGGCAAGCAAGATGGTCACGGATAGTAGTCCAATGAGGAACGCGAGTGCGGGATTCTCCCACAGGGCAAGGATTACGAGAGCCACAACCATGCCAACGAAACACCAGATGATCTGGCGCCTGCGGCCCCAGCGTTCAACGGTCACCATGCCGATTCCTGCGCCAACAACACCCAGCGCGGCGATGAAGGCAGCGCCGAGGAATGCGAGTTCCGGACGGCCCTCGGTGAAGGGCGTCAGAATGGTGGGAGTATACATCTGGATGCCGTAGAAGGAGACGGCAAAGGCGAACCAGAACACGCAGCAGAAAACGGTGGCGCGAAGGTACTTGGGCGTGAAAATCTCACGCATCTTTCCCTTCTCTGTCGCCTGACCAGTGTTGCGGGTGTCAATGATGAGATCGTGCTCTTCGCGCATCTCCCGCTCGATTTCGTCGGCTTCCTCGTCGCGCCCGCGATCGCGAAGCCATCGGGGGGATTCGGGCATGTTATGCCGCATGAGAATCACAATGCCAGCCAATACTGCACCGCAGAACAGCATCCAGCGCCACGCGTGGCCACCCGTGCCCATGAGGAGGATGCCGATTACGTAGGCGGTGAATGCGCCCAATTGCCACATAAGTGACATGAAGATGATGAGACGCCCACGGCGGTGGGGTGTGGTGAACTCAGCGGTTACTGAGGAGCTGATCGGATAATCGGCACCAATGAACAAGCCGAGGAGCAGACGGGCGATGATAAGTTGCCAGACATTCTGGGACGCGGCAGCGACAAGTGCGAAAACAACGAAGCCCACCAGATCAAACATGTACATCTTCTTCCGGCCAAAGATGTCCACGAGCCTGCCGCCAAACATCATTCCGAAGAACATGCCCACCACAACGGCTGACGCCACGATACCGGAAACAATCCCATCGGTAATGTTCCATGCCAGCTTGAGTCCCGGTAGAGCAACTGCGATCACCGAAACGTCAAAGCCGTCAATAAACATCCCCGCGCCTGCGAGAACAGATATTTTTCGTTGGAATCTCCGCGATCTCGGGGATTCGGTATCTAACACATTGGAAGCCATATATTGCATTTTCCTCGCGGTACCTACGGTGCGGTTCGGACCTTAGTCCTCCATGCTAGGTTCCTCCGCTCACCATTACATTTCGTGGTTTTGTACGCATGATGTGTGTAGAAGTCCTGTCGAATCGAGGTTCAGACGTTTGTTTTTTGACGCCGACGGCGTCACATCCTGTGCGCCCCTCAGGAGTGCGATGGGCCGGAGCCCCCGTCCATCCGAACGATCACGTCAATGCCTCCCAATCCACAAACGATAGTTACCCCACCGCCATGGCACTCACGGTGATGGATTTGGCAGTGGCGCCGGTTAAGGCACTAAGAGCCTTGGCAGAGGAATTTGATACGAAGGCCGCCGAATACGATGACACGGTCCGGTTGGGCCGAACCTGTCTACAGGACGCAGTGACTCTGACTGTGGGAGAAACCCACCGCTCACATTCGGTGGCGATCAGGAGAACGATGGGGGAGCTGAAGGCCGCCGTCGTCGCCCTTAATGACGTACCGCTCGGGGCAACCGTGCTCGGAAGTGGTATCGGGGCCGTGCCCGGCTACTGCGAAGAAGCCGTCGCTACGCTGGCGGAACTCAGCGGGCACCCACTCACCCCGGCTACAGATATGTTCGATTCCCTTGCGCATTTGGACTCATACGCGGCCATCGCCCACGCTGGTGCGCGAGCGGCCCTCACGATGGCGAAGATCGCACAGGACTTGCGAATGCTGTCATCCGGACCATTGGGCGGGCTCCAAGAGGTGA